>JANOZW010000253.1:0-5121 GCA_031429575.1 Ferruginibacter sp. | reverse complement strand
AAACATTATATTATAATTTTATTGTATATTTGTTTTGTAATCCTTTTTCTTACAAATAAACAATTGTATATGCCGAGCAAAAAAAAACCTCCGGCTATTAAAAAAAAAGATACCGAGGATTCATTAACTGTTATTATCCCCAATCAAGTTGCTACCGAAGTTACTGTAACATATCAACCCGTTCCATTTAAGTCCCCCAATAAAAAAATCCATTCAAGGCAAATAATACCCGCCTTGAAAAAAGGCATTGAAATGCCTGACGAAGCCCCTACTGACTCTACAAAAATTGAAGAATAATAGACTAGTTGCGCAAAAAATTAGCCTGTTTTTAATGCAGATTATTTGGTTTTTAATATCTATGATGCCGCTAAAATGAAATCTTCTATGCTATCATTTTAAACATCTTTTCTCATTTATTAAATCATTTTTATGAGTACTAAAAAATCAGTCTTAAAGAAAAAAGCTGCGCCTGCTGCCAAAAAAAAGAGCGCCAAACTTACCTGCTTTAAAGTAAAATCATTAAAGCCATCTGAGTTAAAAATTAAATATTTAAAAAAAGCGTACAAGTTTTCTGATGCAAGAAAAACAGACATCATTCACCCAAGGAAGGTAATTCCAAAAATAAAAGTAGGCGCAAAAAGAAAAGATCTGGTGCCAACACAATCGATGGAACTTGAAAAAGAAGTAACGTTAACGGCAATGGCAAAATCCAAAGGGCCAACCGCAATGGCCTTAACGGATTCGGTTACGTTTTCTAAAAATGTTCAGTTAGCCGATGTTGCCACCGCAGATACAGCTTCTCATGTATGCGAACCAAGTACCGCAAAAAATGGCAATGTGATTTTTTATAGTGGCAACTGGTTTGCGGCACTTTCCATTAATGGCGGAACCACTTTTTCTTATATTGATCCTTACAGTACTTTTCCTAATCCTCCAGGTATGAGCTTTTGCTGCGACCAAGTAGTACATTATGTAAAAAGTATTGATACATTTATTTGGCTTTTACAATATGGTAGAGATGCTTCTGGCAAAAACATTCAACGTATTGCGTATGCAACAACTGCAAAAGTAAAAACGGGCAATTGGAAATTTTATGATATTACACCTGCTAGTCTTGGTTTGGCTGCTGGCACATGGCTAGATTTTCCTGATTTAAGTACTAGTACAGGAATGTTATATATGACTAGCAATAATTTTAATGCTGCAGGAGCTTGGAAAGCCTCAGTGGTAGTTAGAATTAAACTTACAAGTTTTACAGGACCTGTGTTATCGGCAAGCTCTTTTAAATCTACAACATCTGCTAGTTTTAGGGTGGCACAAAATTGTGGTGCTACTGCTTATTTTGTAGCCCATAAGTCGAGTAGTGCATTAAGGGTTTTTACATGGAAAGAAACTCTTGGTGCGCCTACATTTGATGATGTAAATGTAGCATCTTGGGCTCAAACGGGATACAGCTCTACTACACCCGACGGTCGCAATTGGTTGGCTCGTGCAGATGGAAGACACACAGGAGCAACATTGGTGGGAAATGAATTGTGGTTTTCTTGGGGTTCGGCAAAAGGTGGTGTAAACAATAGACCGCATGCATTTGTACAAATAGCCAGAATAAATGCCACAACAAAAGCACTCATTGAAAACCTTAGCATATGGAACCCTGATTTTGCTTTCTTTTACGCAGGGCTTTCTACCAATATTAATAATGAAGTAGGTGTATCAGTGGCTATGGGAGGCGGAGCAAAATTTCCAACACATGTAGTCGGCATACTTACTGGTACACGCAAATTAGTAACAACTTTTGCTGGTAACAGAGGTCCTATAGATAATAAATGGGGCGATTATCTTACGGTAAGAAGAAACTATCCAAACGAAAAGCAATTTTGTGCATCGGGATATGTGTTAAGATTAGGCGCTGGCGCATCGGATGCTACGCCTAATTTTACCGTGTTTGGAAGATCTTCTGATGTATAAATAGTAGTAATAAAAAGTAAAACCTTTTTAAAGTTTGTAGCTTATTTTTGAAGCTACAAACTTTTTTTATGTGATCATACCTTAAAATAAAATCCAACTACTGTATGTTGGTTTTTTACGTTGGTTATTATAAAAAAATATGTTTATTAAAATATATAAATGAAATATTCCGTTTGGATAATGATTTTTGGACTCTACCTTTTTCTCTACGGTATTCTTCAAAAAATATTACACACACCTAAAGCAGATACTGTTTTATTAACTTCTAAATTTATTTTAGGGCTAGCAACTATTTTAATCGTAATAAATATTTTTAAGAAAAAGAATTAAATCTTCAACCCCTTCATATACGCCGCATCTACCTGCACCGCTTGCATTGGTGTACCATTAGGATAAGCCTCTTGCTCTACAATAAAATATTGCATACCGTTTTCTTTAGCGGTTTTTAGTATTTTAGTAAAATCAATTGTGCCTGTTCCAAGGTCTATAGAATTTTTTCCATTGTCTTCTACTAACGTTTTGTTTCTATCTTTTACATGGCAAAGCCGAAAGCGATTTTTATATTTTTTCAACCATTGCTCCGGGTCTTCGTTGGCAGTAGCTACCCAATAAATATCCATTTCAAAATCTACCAACGTAGGGTCGGTATTATCCATCATCACTTGTTGTGGCAATTGGCCTTCTAGTTTTTTAAATCCATAATCATGGTTGTGGTATGCAAATGAAATGCCTTCCTTTTTACAAATGGCTCCACATGCATTAAATTTTTCTGCCTCTTTTTTAAAATCGTCTATCGTTTTTTGTGGACCAAACCACGGGCAGATTAAATATTTTATTCCAATAGCTGCAGCTTCTGCGGCTTTCTTTTCAAAATCTTTATTAATGTCGCAATGTGAAGAAACTATTTTTATATTCAAATCATCCATGTACTTTTTAAAATCGGTATTGCTCATACCCCAATACATTCCCATGTCTCCTTCAAAGCTTTCAATTTGTGTATATCCATAAGAAGCAATTTGTTTTAATATTGCTTGGGGTTCTTTGGCCATATCATCTCTCACACTCCATAGTTGCAAACCAAAATCTTTTATACCAGCTTCTGTATTGGAAACTTTATTTTCCGATGTAAAATTGCAAGCGCTTGGTATAAATATTGCTCCCAGTGCAACACTACCTGTTAATTTTAAAAACTTTCTACGATCATTATTCATGATGATACATTTTATATTGTCTTAAAAAATATTATTCTGCCCACGCTTTATCACCTTTTTTGTAAGCATAGTTTCCATCGTACTTGGTTGGTACCGGTAAATGTCTTAATGTTTTTGTAGAGCCCGTTTCTGAGGTAAAAAATCCCCATAGCGTTAATTGCTTTATCATCGTATAATAATGTGATGGTGCGCCTTCAAACTCTTTTTGATCTTTAAATGCTAACGTACTATTGGCTTTATCGTTGGCTTCTTTTTTAGGCTTGTCTTCCTCATCTCTTTTTGTATTATAGACCTTGGCTTCTTTTTCTAAGCTTATTAAAAAATCGTGGCGTTGCTGTGGCGTGCATTCTATAAAGGTTTTACCATTTGCTTTTTTACAGGCGGTTTCCAATGTAGCTATACCATCTACAAAAGCGGCTTGTTCTTTTTCTTTATAACAATCTGTTATCATTGTTTTCATAAACGCACCAATCTTTGCGGCTTTTGCCCCTGGTGTATCAGTTGTGGGAATAATGGTTTCACCAACTTCATCTAACAAAGCAATATTGGTAGGCGTAAAACCTGCATCTGCTTTTGAACCTGCTTTACAACCGCTCAGAAATAAATCTCCACCAACTACCACAGCGCCCGTAAGCACCGCTATCATTTTTAAAAGTTCTCTACGTTCCATAGAAAAAAAATTAATTGTTATTGATAAATTGTTTCAATATATATTTTACAGATTTCCTTTTTTTAATTCGCTCACCGCAAAGTCAACCGCTCTGGCTGTTAATGCCATGTAGGTTAAAGAAGGATTTACACAACTAGCACTCGTCATGCAAGCGCCATCAGTTACAAATACATTTAATGCATCCCATACTTGGTTATGTCCATTTAATACAGATGTTTTCGGGTCACGCCCCATTCTTGCTGTTCCCATTTCGTGAATACCTTGGCCTACACTATAGCCCGAATCATATCCTTCTACTTTTTTCACACCAGATGCTTCTAGCATTTCTTTTGCATCGTTCATCATATCTACCCGCATCTTTTTTTCATTTTCCTTTATTTCTACATCAAAAGAAAGTACGGATAGCCCCCATTTGTCTTTTTTGTTTTTGTCTAATGTAATTTTATTATCGTGGTAAGGCAGCATTTCACCAAAGGCAAGAATATTAAAATACCATTGGTCACTTGGCTCACTTAATGCATTTTTTAAATCTGCTCCTAATGTAAACTCTGCTACATCTAGCCCACGACCACGACCGGCGCCACCTTGATAACCAAAGCCACGTAAATAATCTCTCTTATCGTCATACACATTTCTAAACCTTGGAATATAAATACCCGTTGGCCTTCTGCCGTATTCATATTTATCACTAAACCCTTCTACCGCTCCGCTAGCTCCCGTTCTAAAATGATGATCCATTACATTGTGTCCAAGCTCTCCGCTACTACTTCCTAATCCTCCCTCCCACACATCAGTGGCAGAATTCATTAATACCCAAGCCGAATTTAAAGCAGAAGCATTTAAGAAAATAATTTTTGCATTGTAGGTGTAGGTTACATTTGTTTCAGCATCCAACACTTCTACGCCTGTAGCTTTTTTAGTGTTTTTGTCGTAAATAATTTTTGTTACAATAGAAAAAGGGCGAAGGGTAAGATTCCCTGTTTTCATAGCCGCTGGCAGTGTTGCAGATTGGGTACTAAAATATGCCCCAAATGGACAACCTCTCCAGCACCTATCACGGTATTGGCAATTGGTTCTATCGTGATGTGGCTGTGTAATATTTGCACTGCGACCAATAATTAAATGCCGTTGTTTATTATAATGAGCCTCCAATCTTTTTTTAACATCTTTCTCTACACAATTTAATTCCATTGCCGGCATAAATTCACCATCTGGCAATACATCCAATCCCTCTTTGCTTCCTTGTATGCCAGCAAATTTTTCTGCATAGCT
>JANOZW010000252.1:0-2330 GCA_031429575.1 Ferruginibacter sp. | reverse complement strand
GGTGACTTTTCGATTACACATAATAGAGAAAATAAAACTGAATTTATTATCAGAGGTTTGTTGGGTGGTGGTGGAAAGACAGAACATGGAGGTGGTAAAACAGAACACCCAGGAGATGTTTTACCAAAATAAAAAATAATTAGTAATTCAAATTGCTTATAAAATCCTCATAGAAAGTCTTATTTAAAAAATTCGGTTTATGAGGATTTTCTTTTTTCTTAAGTATTAATTTAAGTAGAGTAAATATGTTATCTTGTTTAATTGGAAAAGGAATTCCTGCAGATAGTAATTTAATATATTCATCTGTTTCATTATCAACTTTTCCAAATATATTATCATTATACAATTTTTCAGCTTTAAAAAACACAATTTCATTATAGAAACTTGTTAAAGCTTGGTTTAGTGCATTTAGCTTTTCTAATATTTTTTTTAATTGAGGGTGCTCTTTTGAAGTTTCAGCATAAAGTGCTTTAAAAAAGACTCTGATATCAACCATGCAAGCACTTCCTTGCAATGAGTAAGCATCATACTTAAACATTCTACTTTGAACATTCTTCACGTCAAATAAAAAAAGTTTAGAATCTTTTGAAGGTTGAGAAATGAAATATTCAAATAAATCATTAAACTTAATTAGAATATCTTCTAATTTTAATTTGTCCAATTTAATTGTGCTAAAACACCAAGTAGCTTCAATTTGAGGTTTAAATTTATTATAAGCCGGATGCTGTTTTATTTCAGTCTTAAAACTATTTGCCACTATTTTAGTATCTAAACTCGGGTTATCAATAATTTTTTTTATTACACCCATATAATTATGCCCTGGAAAAGTTATTCCACTTTGTGATGCAATCAGATAATCTACACTTTCTTTTAATTCATATTGTGTAAATATATTTTGCATTAAACAACTGTCTAAAACTAAAATGTCAAGTTTTTTTTGATTGTTAAAAATGTCTTTTATGCAAATATCAATTTCCTTGTTCGTAAGCATAAATACTTTAAGACTCTCATTAATTTCAATTTCAGTTACAGGTATCGCAACAAGTAGCTCATTAAGAGAATTGTCATTAATTATATTTTCAAATAATTTATTATTGGAAATTTTAACGGATTCAATAAAAGTCTTATCTTTTTCTATTAGGTCAATATTATACTTTAAAAAATCGGCTTCAATTTTTTCTAAATATTTTTTTTGATTTACTGTGATAGGAAACCTATTTTTTTCGATGATTAAAGATTCTACCAATTTTGATTTAGTCTTAACATCATCATCATAATTATACAAGTTAATTCCAAATATTGAACCATGCCCAATAGTTATTAGCATATTTCTTTCGGCTTTTGTTTGACCAATTGAACTCTCCAATATTTTTTTTAAGCTAATTTCATTTGTTCCTTCTTTATATAACTGATCATTTGGCAAAAAACTTTCCCCCCAACTTCCATTAGCCATTTTTTCTTCTTTTCTAACATGAATCTTACTCCCATCGTTTTCAACTAAAACTTCAATAAAAAATATTTTCACATCGTAGTCATAATCTAATTGCGATAGCCAATTTAGCAATTGTTTTCTTTGAAAAGCAAGGCTAATATAACCATCTTTAAATTTATTTTCATTGGTTACAAATGTTTCATCATACCACTTATTATCATACAAGAAAAAAGTAATACACCATTTTGGGTTCATAGCTTGCAGTTTTTTATAGTTCTAGTAAAAGTCAAATGTAAAAAAGATTCGCTTACATTTACAGGGTGTTTCAACCCTTTTTTATGCATATTAGAAAAAGTGCCCCTATTTGGTTTACTATTTTTATAACACACCTGTGTTTTTTTATTTGTGCACAAAATACTTCTACAATAAATCTAAGAAAATACACCCCAGAAAATGGGTTGAGCAATGTAAACGTACATCAAATTCTTCAAGACAAATATGGATATATGTACATAGCTACTCAAGGGGGCCTTGATAGGTTCGATGGAAAGAATTATATACATTTTAGAAAAACTGCTGATGAAAAACATAAAATATTGGGTACAGATATTAGAAGTATGGTGGAAGACACCCTAAATAATATTTTATGGGTGCTTCCTGGAGAAAATGGATTTTCTTGTATCAGTACAAAAACAGGTACTGTAATTAAAAATATACCAATACCCACTACTAATGAAAATGACTGGTACAATGCTTTAGCTATTTACAATAAAAAACTGCTTATTGGTTCTTTTTCTGACATAAAAATTTATGATATTAAAAAAAATAGCTTTGAAAAAAGTGTCTCATTCACTTCAAATAAACTTATTTCAGATTATCAAATAAATTCTTTTGAAAT
>JANOZW010000251.1:0-6497 GCA_031429575.1 Ferruginibacter sp. | reverse complement strand
ATATGAATTTGCATATTGCTTTGTTATATTTTAACATATTAGCCCCAAATATTAGATAAAAAAAATACTTTTAAATTTTAAAGCAATCCTATTAACTTTGAAATCAAAAAAGTAAAATTAAAAAACAATGATGCAAAAATTACTACTCGTTTTCATATTTACAACTTCCCTGCTCATTTTAAAAGCGCAATTTATAAAATTGCCAAGTGGTATAGAGTATCGTTACGTGAAAAAAGGTACAGGGGCACAAACTGCTAAAACTGGCGATTTTATGTCTATGATCATAAAAAGTACTTGTAGCGGACAAGTATTTTTCGACTCAAAAAATTACAACAAAGGTATCAATGGACCTGTAAATTTCCCCATACAAAAAGTAACATATAATGGCGATGTAATGCAAGTTATACGACTCCTACACGAAGGAGACAGTGTTATTGTACGCATACCACAAGATTCATTTTATCGTGTGCCTCAAGCACAACGCAAAGGTGTAGTGGTTGGAGAGCCGGTAATGTACAATATTGGTGTGTATTCCATAAAAACAGCTGCACAAATTAAAAAAATACAAGACGATTATAAAAAATCAATGGATGCATTTGCAAAGCAACAAGCTGCATTTAAAAAACAACAACAGCAACAATTAATAGAACAAAAAAAACAAGCCGTTTTAGACAAAAACCAAGACGGATTACTTATAGGTTATTTTGCTAAAAGCAATTTTAAAAATCCAATAAAATTACCTTCCGGTGTATATGTTGTTATAGATAAAGAGGGTAGTGGTGACTTTATAAAACCTGGCTTTGAGGTTTCAATGAATTATGAAAAATATGCTTTAAATGGCCCAAAGTATGACAGTAATATTGATTCTATTTTTAATCATATAACGCCTATGAAAGTAAATATTGGTCAGCGCCAATTAATAGCAGGATGGGAAGAAGGTATGCAACAATTTAAAAAAGGTGGAAAGGGTAAAATATTTATACCAAGTAAATATGCTTATGGTAGTAATAAATTCGGCATTAGACCAAATGATACAATACCAGCTAACAGCATTATAAAAATTGATGTAGAAGTTTTAGATGTGGTAGATCTTGCTGTATTAGCAAAGCAATTGACTGAAAAACAGGATGCTGAAATACAAGCTTTTTTAAAGTCAAATAACTTAACAGGCATTAAAACAAATTCTGGTTTGTATTATGTTATTACAAACGAAGGTACTGGTAATCCGCCTGCTGTAGGAGATGAAGTGAGTATGAACTATACAGGTATGTTTTTAGATGGTAATAAGTTTGATAGCAATATTGATAGTACTTTTGGGCATGTAACTCCTTTAAAATTCCCTTTAGGTCAAGGTCGTGTAATCAGAGGTTGGGATGAAGGTATCATGTTGTTAAAAAAAGGCACGAAGGCTAAATTTATTTTGCCAAGTGTTATTGGGTATGGTGCAAATGGATCTGGTAAAATACCTGCAAATGCTATATTGCAATTTGATGTGGAGTTGTTGGATTTTAAAAAGCCTGAACCGCCGAAGCAAGCTGTAACGCCTAAAAAATAACTACTAAATAAAAATAGCGTTTTGAATGAAATTATATATCAATATAGTTTCATTCAAAGTGTTTTCATAATAATTTTTCGCAAAATCTTATTGGGGGGTTGAATTCGAAGAATTTAAATCCCCGTCTTTCATTTTTTAACAACGCCTTCCCGACTTCTCGGCAAAATATTATCTTGCACCAAATAACAAACTCCCAATTCTTACCATATTACTGCCACAACTTATTGCCAATGCATAATCATCACTCATGCCCATACTTAATGTTGTAAGGGCAATGTTTTTTTTAACAGCAAAGTTTGAATATATTTTTTGCAAATGTTCAAACTCTCTTTTTACTTTTTCTTTATCATCCGTAAAAGTAGCCATGCCCATTAAGCCAGTAATGTTTACATTTTTAAATAACGAAATATCCAATGCCATTAACTCTGCTTCATTAAAACCGAATTTTGTTTCTTCCTCTGCAATGTGTACTTGAAGTAAAACATGTATGATGCGGTTGTTTTTTGCAGCTTGCTTATCTATTTCTTTCAAAAGTTTTTCGCTATCCACACTATGTACAAGGTGTATAAATGGTGCAATGTATTTTACTTTATTGCTTTGCAAATGCCCAATAAAATGCCAATTGATATCAGGAGGAAGTTGTGTTTGTTTCTCCACCAGTTCTTGTACATAGTTTTCGCCAAAATCTCTTTGGCCAAGCGCATACATTTGTGCTATATTGCTTGCTGGCTTTAGTTTTGATACGGCCACCAAAGTGGTAAGCTTGTCTTTTGTAAAAGCAGTTATCTCTTTATATGTTTCTTCGTTTACCATAATTTTATGTAGCTATTTTTTGCCATGAATAATTTTGTACCGTACGCAATAGAAAGTAACAACTAATAGCTGAAATAGGAATTAAAGCTGCCACCAACCACCAAACTTTTATGGCTAAATAATGCAACCAAACTAGTGCTCCTATTACTAGTATTTGCACAAGCACTTGTATAAATTTACCAGTTTGCTGTTTTAGGTTTGGCTGCATACTAAAAGGTAAATAGCTTTTGCTGATGTGTGAAAGCAACATAAAAATTAAAATATTATTAAAAATGCCAAGCACAAAGTCATCAATGATTTTGTAGTCCCACACATAATATGCAAATGCAAAAAGTATTATTACAACTGGAAGCATAAACTTTACCAATATAGATTTTAATGCCCCACTAATAAGGCTGCCTGGCTTTTGTAATGGCCTAGAAAAATATATCCACGATGCTGCAAAGTTTTCATTAAAAGCTATAAGCCCAATTGCAGTAGATATAGTAAACATGGGCAAATATACAAACCATAAAAAACTATTGGTATTAGGCAAATTATGCCAAGTAGCTGCATAGTTTTTACTGCTGCTAAAAATAAACACAAAGGCAAACACGGCTATATATGCTAGGCTAGGGTAGAACTGTATTTTAAAACTTTTATCTCTGCCTGTCATTTTCCATGCCAACTCAAAACCTGCACGCTCTGTTTTATTGCTGCATAAAATAGGCGATAATTTTTCTGATAATGGTATTTTATGCGCAGCCGCATTTTTTTCTTCAGATGTGGTTTCATCGCCAGCATTGCCCAATGCGGCTATTTTTTTAGAAAATGATGGCGCTAAAAATTTAATCATTATCCAAAATGTAAATAATGGAACCGTGATGGCAAGAAAAATCATGGCTATATGTGGCACATCAGCATTAAATGTTTTTACAGACTCTAATAAATTGGCCATCCACAGCGGCGGTAAAAAATACGTGTACCAATGTATGGGCATGGTAAAATGCATCAATTTATCTACCTTAAACAACCTTGGCACTATTTGAAAACCTACCGCAAATACGATTGTCATTACAATTTGAAAACCGCTGATGATGTCTTTTAACCGCTGTTCTGTACTAAACTTTAAAATTAACCCATACAATAAATACGTAAGAAAAACAGAAAACAGTACCGTAAGCAAAATGGTGAAAATACAAGCTAGGCCTACAAAAAAACCATGTACTATAAAAGTAAAAATAATTGGGAATAATGCAACTGCTATCGTAAACTGCAATAAATAAACCAATATATGAACAAGCCTTGCTACAAAAAAAGTTTTACTGTTTACAGGTCGGGGTAGTATAATCTGATTATCTGTGGTATCTAAAAGCACGCTACTAAAATCTGTAATCAATGTCATGGCCATCATAAACAATACATAGCAATGTATAATCGTCATGCTTATTACAATGTCTTTTATTATCGGTATTGTAAAAGCTATAAATAACCCCATAATGCCATATACAATTAGGGTTACAAGTATTTGGTTACCTGGTTCTTTTTTTGCTGCATTGTTTTTCATGGCTAGACGCACCCTGCGCCTATCTAATATTAATTTTGTTTCAGCAATTATTTTTAGCTTCTCAAAGTCCACATCTTTTTTAAGGAATGTTTTCACAATAAAAAGCACAAATCTTAATATCAACTTATCCATGCTTAGCTGTTTAAAACGTTTATAAAATCTTGTGCCGTGCTTTGTGTTTGTGCGCTATCGCCTGTGAGGCTGGTAAAAATATTTTCTAACGAACCTTCGTGCGCATTGTTTTTTAATTCTTCAAAAGTACCGTCAGCCTTTACTTCGCCCTTGTCTATGATAATAATTCTATCACTTATTTTTTCTACCACATCCATTATGTGCGAACTATAAAAAATGGTTTTACCTGCTATTTTTAATTGAGCCAATATTTCTTTTACCAATATAACCGCATTTGCATCGAGCCCACTTAAGGGCTCATCTAAAAAAATAATTTCAGGATTGTGTATTAGGCCACTAATGAGCAATACTTTTTGTTTCATACCCTTGCTATAGCTTGTCATGCGGGTATTTGCTTTTTCGTGTAGGTCAAAAAGGCGGAGTAGTTCATTTGTTTTTTTAACAATAGTAGCATCATCTAAATTGTATAGCTTGCCACTAAACTTTAAATACTCCACAGGCGTAAGTGCCTCGTACAATGCAGCAAGCTCGGGTATGTAACCAATTTTACTTTTTACTTCCATGGCATCTTTGCGCACATCCATGCCCATTACATGCACAGAGCCTTCAAATTCGCTCGTAATGCCACATAGTATTTTTATGGTAGTACTCTTGCCTGCGCCATTGGGGCCAATATAGCCTACAATCTGCCCGGCAGCTATTTCTAAGTTGATGCCTTTTAGCACAAGGTTGGTATCGTAGGCTTTTTTGAGGTCAGTTATTTGGATGATGCTCATGGAAGAAGTTGAATGTAGTTGAAAATTGTTGAATTGTTGAATTGTTGAATTGTTGAATTGTTGAATTGTTGAATTGTTGAATTGTTGAATTGTTGAATTGTTGAATTGTTGAATTGTTGAATGAATATTTTTATACGTAAAATTAATTGAAATATTTGCTCAATCTCTACCGCTTAAATATTTTTATTTGGCTAAAATGTATATATTTATTTAAATTTAATGTATCTTAAATTAGTTTTTCTCCAAGATAATATTTTACTGACCTGACCCAAAACTAAAACTGCGTATATGACTAGTTTTTTAATTGAGAAATTTTATCAATTTTTTGAGGGATTTATGATTTTTCAGGCGCTGTTTTTTGGAATGATTTTTTTCGTTTCTAAACGGAAAGATGTATTGATTTATGCCTTACTAAATCTTATTACCGCCACTTATTTTTTTTTAAATGCCCCAGATACATTTATGGGTATCGATGAAAATATTGTATTTAATTCTCCATTATACCTCTATGTAAATTTTGCCATATTGCTATGTATGCAACTTACATACCTTGTTTTTTTAAAAGAAATTTTTATTGACACAGTAGAAAAATTTCCATACTTAAAAAGGGTATATAAATGGACAATTTTGTTTATCGGTTTTCTTTATTTACTCTTTGTATTTGTAGGCTTATCAGGCTGGAACACACAATTTATATTTTATGTAGGCCATTTGCCTAATGCTGCATTTGCCAGCATAATTGTTATGTTAAATTTAAAAGTTAAAGGATATAAGTCTCTAATGATATATGCCACTATAGTTACATTTATATGTGTTACGCTAACACTTATTTTTACTATTAGGTACAATGCTAACTATACAGATGTTTTTTTAGATAAATACCCTTTATTTCCTGTACGCATCGGTATGCTCACAGATGTTATTCTTTTTCAACTTACCTTATTAAAAAGATGGATTGAGCAAGAAAAACAATTATCGATAGAGCAAATACAACAGCAACTTGCCATTGAAAAAGTACGCAATCAAATTAGTAGCCAATTGCATGATGATATGGGGAGTACATTGAGTGGTATATCTATGTATAGCCACCTTACCGATAAACAAATGGCAAATAGTGAATTTGCTAATGCAAAAGCATCTTTACAAATTATTTAACAATCCACTAATGAAATGGTAGATAAACTAGGTGATTTAGTTTGGTCAGTAAACCCAAAACATGATTCTTTAAGTTTGGTTTTTGAAAGGTTGGAACAATTTGCCACACAAATGTGTGCAGCAAAAAATATAAAATTTTCATTTGTTTTACCAAGCAATTTTACAGAAATTAATATACCACATGAACATAGGCATCATTTGTATTTAATGTTGAAAGAAGCCATAAACAATGCCGTAAAATATAGTGCTGCAACTAAGATAGATTTTGAAGTAGCTGTTGCAAACGAAATATTGAAAATAGTTGTGGCTGATAATGGGAAAGGATTTGATGCTGATAAAATTATAAAAGGCAATGGGCTTGATGGTATGCAGAAAAGGGCGGAGGAAATGGGTGCTGCATATGTATTGCAATCCAAACTAGGAGAGGGAACTAGTATTTGCATGAGACTTAAAATACCCCAATGAGGTATTTGTAGTTATAGTACAGTTTTATATTATTGCATTTCATGAAATTTTATAA
>JANOZW010000250.1:0-8479 GCA_031429575.1 Ferruginibacter sp. | reverse complement strand
GTTCTAAAGGTACAATTAATGAAAAATATCTTCGCTATAATGAACACGAACAAATCAATGAAAAACAGGGCGTAAAAGTATTGCTTTGGGACAAAAACGTTATGTTTTTTCCAAGAAAAATAAACAATAAATTATATTTTTTGCATCGAATAAAGCCTGATATTCAAATAGTTTGTATAAATAATTTAGAAGAATTGACTACTGTATTTTGGCAAAATTATTTTATCCATATTGATAAAAATATTGTCATTGCACCAAAATACGAGCATGAAGTAAGTTATGTTGGCGGTGGTTGTCCACCAATCGAGACCGCCGAAGGTTGGTTAATAATCTATCATGGTGTACGAGATTCACTCAACGGCTACGTTTATTCGGCTTGTGTTGCTTTACTTGATTTAGAAAATCCAGCAAAAGAAATTGCTCGATTACCCTATCCGTTGTTTGTGCCAGAAAAAGAATGGGAGCTAAAAGGAGAAGTGAACAATGTATGCTTTCCTACAGGCGCTATTTTAAAGGAAGATACATTGTACATATATTATGGTGCAGCAGATGAGCAAATTGCTTGTTCAACCATGAGTTTAACAGAATTATTAAATGAATTAATCTTAAATATTGATGAAAATGAAAAATGAAATAACAACAAAAAAAGACAATGTATTTGTGAATAATTCAACAAACAATTACAGCGCTACTATAAGAAATGGGCATACGGTTTTAAATAAAAGAGGAGAAAATTCTGAAATTTTATTCATTACCTCTTATCCACCAAGAGAGTGTGGCTTGGCTACATATTCACAAGATTTAATGAAAGCCCTAAACAATAAGTTTAGTGAATCATTTAATATTTCTGTATGTGCCTTAGAGTGTGAAGCCACATCCTACGTGTATGAGGAATCTGTAAAATACATTTTACAAACGGATTGCCATATTGCTTACATGGGTTTAGCACAAATGATAAACCACGATGAGCGTATAAAAATTGTTATGCTTCAACATGAGTTTGGTTTGTTTAATAAAAATGAAGCAGATTTAATTGGCTTTATACAAGCACTTACAAAGCCCGTCTGCATTGCTTTTCATACTGTTTTACCTAGGCCTAATGAGTTTTTAAAAGCACATGTAAATACATTAATACAGTTGGCGCATTCTGTAATAGTAATGACAAACACTTCACAAAAAATATTAAACAATGATTATAATATAAGTGCAAAAAAAATAGATGTTATAGCGCATGGTACACATTTGGTAGCGCACTCAGATAAAAATACACTCAAGGAAAAATATAATTTTGGCAATAAAAAAATACTAACAACTTTTGGATTATTAAGTTCCGGAAAAAGCATAGAAACAACTTTAGATGCAATGCCAGCCATCATCAAACAAAACAGCAATGTATTGTTTTTAATTATTGGCAAAACACATCCATCTGTTGTAAAACATGAAGGAGAAGAATACCGTGAATTTTTACAACAAAAAATAGTACAGCTTAATTTACAAAAACATGTGCAGTTCGTAAATAATTATGTTGCATTACCTACATTATTAGAATATTTGCAGCTTACTGATATTTATTTATTTACGTCTAAAGACCCCAACCAGGCAGTAAGTGGCACATTTGCCTATGCACTTAGTTGTGGTTGCCCAATAGTATCCACACCCATACCACATGCAGTAGAAGTATTAAAAAACAATACTGGCATTATTGTAGATTTTGAAAATGCAAATCAATTATCGGATGCTGTTACAACATTATTAAACGATGAAACATTAAGAAACAATATAAGCTTGAACGGATTGCACACCATTGCACCAACGGCGTGGGAAAATGCTTCTATAGCGCATGCAAAAGTTTTTGAAAAAATGAGTGCAGGTAAAATAGTTTTACAATACAATGTGCCTGATATTAATTTGAAGCATATAAAAAAATTGACTACCAAGTTTGGTATGGTTCAATTTTCTCAAATAAATCAACCCGATATGTCCACGGGCTATACATTAGATGATAATGCAAGAGCCATGGTAGCCATATGCCAGCATGTAGAATTATTAAATGATGATGGGGATGTAGATCTTATTAGAACTTATTTAAAATTTATAAAATACTGTTTTCAAGATGAGGGAGATTTTTTAAATTATGTAGATAAAAATGGTATGTTTACCACGCAAAACGATGAAAATTTAGAAGACTCCAACGGTAGAGCCATTTGGGCGTTGGGTTATTTAATTTCTTTAGAAGACTATTTACCAACGGATATTATAGAAGATGCCATTGAATTGATGGAGCAAGCTATGTTGAACATAAAAAAAATGCACTCCACTAGAGCCATGGCTTTTGTAATAAAAGGGTTGTACTATTATAATTTACAGCGTTCATCTACACAAACCATTTCATTGATAACTGCACTAGCCGATAGGTTGGTACAAATGTACAGACATGAAGCTGAGCCACAGTGGCAATGGTTTGAAAGCTATTTAACCTATGGCAACAGTATTTTACCAGAAGCAATGTTATGTGCATGGCATGCAACCAATGAAAACATTTATAAATCTATTGCAAAAGCTAGTTTTGATTTCTTATTGTCAAAAACATTTACTGAAAATAGAATAAAAGTTATTTCAAACAAAGGCTGGTTACAAAAAGGAAATAAGCCAACAGAAGTAGTTATTGGTGGTGAGCAGCCAATTGATATAGCTTACAGCATAATGGCATTGCACAAGTTTTACAATTGCTTTGGTACAGATGCCTACCACAAAAAAATGGATATTGCATTTAGTTGGTTTTCAGGAAACAACCATTTACAACAAATCGTGTATAACCCTTGTACAGGCGGCTGTTACGATGGTGTAGAGGAAGGTTGTGTAAATTTAAACCAAGGTGCAGAGTCAACGGTAAGTTATTTAATGGCTAGGCTTACTTTAGAAAAAGCGAATAGAAAAATTGCAAAAATTATTAAGCAAGCACAGCGTAATCTACAGCTAAGTGAAGCAAATAAAAATTGAAAATGACCTAAAGGTCATTTTCTTTTTTTTCTAACTCTGCTTTTGTAGTTGGGTTCGTAAAGGCAGTTCCTAAGCTATGCATAAGGCTAGATATTGGCCCTTCCATTTTATTGGTGCCATCATCTAATGTATCGTCATTTAGCAAATCTCCCATTTTTAAAGTGGGCAATAAATACAATAAAATATTTTTTTTCTGATTGTTAAAATAATCTTTCACATTTATTATAGCCCCATTCTCCCCTACATGTTCTCTCACTATCTTGGCTGCTTCTGTAGCTATGGCATTCATTTTAGTAAGCGGATCGTCGTTTGACTGTTTTGAGTAAGAAGAAATAATTTGTATGGCCTCTTTTTTATTCTCATCAAAAATTTTCGATGTCCATTGTTCATCTCCATCACTTGTTAAAATTTCATATGCGCCTTCGTCTGTTTGGGCATATTTATACATCCCTGTAAGCACAGCAGGTATTGCGGCTTGGCTAAACTTGTCTTCGTCAGGTGTGCTAGTATCTTCTATAATTTCTTTCGTATTTGGGTCCACTTTTTGCAAAGCAGGATATCCTAAATTTTGTTGTACGGTTTGTAAGAGTTGTAATGACATAATAAAAAGTATTTTAAAAGTCAATGTAACATCATTTACATAAAAAATATGAAAATGTGGTAATTATATAAATTATTTTATAAATTGTGTAAATGGTATTTTTGTAATGTAGTGCTTCTTTGCATTTAGAGAAGTAATGCAAATTAAAATATTCAAAAATGAAGATTTATATAAAATACAACATTACGGAAGCTTGCAAAAAAATTGTAGCGGAGCAATTGCAAAAGCTAGAAATTGATTTTTCTATGTTAAGTTTTACGGAGGTAGATCTAAAAAAGAAGCTGCCTGTCAGTAAGTTAAATCAACTAAACGCTAGTTTGAAAAAATATGGCATTGAAATTGTAGAATCACAGAAAAGCATTTTAATACAAAAAATAAAAGATGTTATTACCGAAATGATTCATATGGAAGAAAATCTACCTACTTCAAAAACATCTCACCATTTATCGTCCAAATTAAATTTAAGCTATGGCTACCTTTCTAACCTTTTTTCAGAGATAACTTATACCACCATAGAAAACTACATTATTTTACAAAAAATAGAACGGGTAAAGGAATTGATAACCACAGAAAATTTTACTTTTAACGAAATAGCTTGGAAACTTAACTATAGCAGTTTGGCTCATCTTGGTACACAGTTCAAAAATAAAACAGGGCTTACGCTTTCGGCTTTTCAAAGAATAATAAATAAACGACGAGATTTGCAATAAGAAAATGTATGTTTTAATTTTTACATTTTTGTTTTTACCCTAACCTATAACAATCTAAAATATGAATAAAGACCACACTAAAATACTATTGGCTGATGATGATGAGGATGATAGAATGATTTTTACGGATGCATTTAAAGAAGTAAAAATAAATACCAAAGTAGATGTAGTAAAAGATGGAAATGAATTAATGGATTTTTTAAAAGAGCCAGAAAACGATTTACCTGATGTACTTTTTTTAGATTTGAACATGCCTTGTAAATCTGGTGTAGAATGTCTTGCTGAAATAAAAAGCGATGAACGATTAAAGGATATGGCCATTGTAATTTATTCTACATCTGCATCAGAAAAAGATATAGAAGATACATTTGTAAAAGGGGCTAATGTGTATTTACAAAAACCTAGCGACTTTGGGGTGCTCAAAAAATTATTATCAGAAGTTATTATCATGAATTGGCAATACCAAACTTCAGGGTTAAATAGAGATAATTTTCTTTTAAGTCTATAATTTTTAATGAACATTATGAACTTCAAGGCATTTTTTTTATCTTCTAGTTTTTTAAAAATTATTTTTACTGTAGCATTGTTTGCTTTAATTTTAATAGCTGGCATATCTTACAGGCATACAAATGCCGTTGCTGAATCTGGTAAATGGGTTATACGTACACATGAAGTTCAAAAAGAATTAGAGCAGTTACTATCTCAGCTTAGGGATGCAGAAACCGGTCAGCGAGGCTACATCATTACCAAAGACAGTGTTTTTCTAGAACCATATAATAAAGCAATTGCAGAATATGGCAAATCTTTTAGCTCAGTAAAAAATTTAGTTGCGAATAATAATCAGCAGCAAATTAATTTAAATGCGCTATCCAAACTTATCCAGCTAAGGATTTCTATACTTGACAGCAACTTGTCTACACCATATCAAATAAATACTTCTGTCTTAAAACAACGTATGCTAAGAGGTAAATTGGTAATGGATGAGATACGCCTACAAATTAAAGTAATGGACGATTTAGAGAATAAATATCTATCAAATCGAAAAAAAAATCTTGAAAAAGAAAGTTACTTAACGCCAATTTTTACGTTATTACTTGTATTTTTTTCTATCTTAATTTTTTTATTTTCGTTTCTAAAAATAAATAATGATATAGGACTCTTAAAAAAAACAAATGAGGAATTAAAAATAAATGCAGAAACGATGTCACAAGCCGAAGAAATTGGTGACTTTAGCAACTGGCAATGGAATTTAGCAACCGAAAAATATATATTTTCAGATAACTTGTATCGTTTCCTCGGTTGTGAACCACAATCTTTTGAGGCCAATTTAGAAAATTTTTTAAGTTTTATACACCCAGATGATAGGCACTTACTTATTGAAGGAACTGAAAAAGTGCTTAACGAAGGAAAAACATCTACGCATATTTTTAGAATTATTAGAAAAGATGGAGAAATAGTATATACAAAATCTGTAAGTAAACTTTTGACTGACGCTATTGGTAAAAAAATTGTAATTGGTATTACAACCAATATTACAAAAGATTATTTGCATAGCCAGTCGCTAAGCGAAATGAATAAGGAGTTGGCGGAAAGCAATGCAGAATTATCATCTTTTAATTATGTAGCCAGCCACGATTTACAAGAGCCACTTCGTAAAATACAAACATTTATATCTCGTATTGCAGATAATGATTTACAAAATATGTCGGAATCTGGTAGGGAATATTTTATAAAAATAGAAACTGCTACAAATCGTATGAGGCAACTCATAAATGATTTGTTATTATTTTCAAAAGCCAATAAAGCTGAAAGCGTTTTTGAAGAAACAGATTTAAATATTTTACTCGAAAATGCAAAGCAAGAATTAGCCCAAATTATTGATGAAAAAAATGCAATCATACATGAAGTTACATTACCAACTTTACAAGTAATACCTTTTCAAATACAACAAATATTTACAAATCTAATTAGCAATTCTTTAAAATACAGTAAGCCATATGTAAAGCCAGTAATAGATATTACATGTGCATTAATAGATGAAAAGGCTGCTGCTGACATAAAGTTACTTACCAATAAAAAATATTACAAATTTACATTTAAAGATAATGGCCTTGGGTTTGAACAGGAATATGCAGAAAAGATATTTGTTTTGTTTAAACGTTTACACGACTCATCTGCTTATCCAGGTACAGGCATTGGATTATCTATTTGTAAAAAAATAATAGACAACCACAGCGGCTTTATAAATACCCAAAGCACGCTTGGCAAAGGCGCTACATTCACGTTCTATCTTCCTGCATAATTTTATACATTTTCTCAAGTTTATTATTGACATGTGAATTATACAATTTTTTTACACAATTGTATAATGATAGATGCATGTTTAGTTTGCAATTTTACATTAACAAAAAAGCAATACAAAACATCATCTACAATCATCATTTAAAAAAAACATCATGGGCAATTTACTTTATGTAGTAGCAGTAATTCTAGTAATAGCTTGGGCAATTGGTTTTATCGGTTACAGTGCAGGTGGTTTAATACATATACTACTTGTAATTGCAATCATAGCAATTATACTTAGGCTAATACAAGGACAAAAAGTTTTATAAATTTTCATTTAACTAAAAAAACAATTATTATGAACGCAGGAAAAGCAGGACTTAGCATGTTGGCTGGTATAGCCACAGGAGCATTATTAGGAATTTTATTTGCTCCAGATAAAGGTAGCAATACAAGAAAAAAAATCGTAAGCAAAGGTGAAGGCTATGCTGACGATGTAAAAGAAAAATTTAATGGCTTATTAGATACAATGAAGGAAAAGTACGACAGTATACGTAATGAAGCAGAAAACTTAGAAGAAAAAGGCAAAGGCAAATACGCTGAGGTAAAGGCGGATTTCAAAAACGCAATGAGCTAGGAAGTAATTTACACTATTCTTAAATTGATCTAATGAACGACAATGTAACACATATAGAAATGCTTTTTGATAAAGCGGAGGACTACGGTAAAACAACAATAGAGTTGCTAAAGCTTCAAGCAGTACGCAAATCTGCTGATGTTATTTCATCTTTGATATCAAAAGCAGTCGTAACTATTAGTGTTGCATTGTCAATTTTAATTTTAAATATTGGTGTAGCATTGTGGTTGGGCAAACTTACAGGCGAAAATTATTATGGTTTTTTTATTGTAGCAGGTATATATGTTTTAATTGCTATACTAGTTTGTATTTTCAGACACAGTTGGATTAAAACACCTATAAAAAATAATTTTATTGCAAAAATGATAGACGAAAAATTATTATGATTTGTAACCAATCTAACAATATTGACACACAAATTTCATTGCTAAAAATAAAACAAATACAGCAAATTATTGTGCTCAAAACTCATCTACAAGCTACAGCCGCAAGTTTAAAGCCCATCAATATTTTAAAGACTACTGCTACCGAAGTTGTTTCTTTTGTAAAAGCCGAGGGGAATATTTTAAATAAGATGATAGAATTGGGTGTAGGAGAAATAGGTAAAAAAGCATCTAGTGTGATTGGAGATAATAGAGTAGGGAGATTTTTGGAAAGGCTGTTCAACTATTTTAATTAAAATAGTTTTATTCTCATTATTTCCAAGACAAAATATCACAATTATATAATTTTCCTTAGCACATTTTAGTTTAATATATTAGATATTCAATTCCCACACAAAACTACTTCAAAGTATTACTCAATTTCTTTCGATACTACAGTATTATTAGTTCTTTCGCTAACTGAAATTTTGTTTTGCTCAACGGCCAACTGCTTGCGTTGATTAATTTTGAAAAACTGCTTATTTAAATCAATATACTCCAATTTAAATTTCAAAAAATCAAAAACTTCCATTTGCTTTATTGCAGAACTGGAACTAAAAACTATTTCGTTAATAGTTTGCCTTACTTTCTGCAACTCGGCACATACCTTATGCCCCAACAATCTTTTGTAGTAGGATTTGCTAAGTTCAAAAACGGTGAGGTAATCCCTTGTAATGCGTTGGTTTGTAACTCTAAGTTTTAATGGAAATTTTCAATTACTTTTCATCCTTCTTGTATCAAAAATAATTAAAGTTGTTTTTGTCATGATGATTGATTTTCGTTTTCACTTTTCCATAGTCTCTAAATTTTGCAAACATATTTGCAA
>JANOZW010000249.1:0-2426 GCA_031429575.1 Ferruginibacter sp. | reverse complement strand
GTAAAAAAGCTAGAAGAACTGGGCATTGGCAGACCAAGTACCTATGCTCCTACTATATCTACGATCGTAAAAAGAAACTATGTTGTAAAGAAAGATAAAGACCCAATAAAAAGAACGGTACGTGTGGTAACATTGAAAAATGATACCATTACCAAAACACAGACCGAAGAAAATACCGGTGCAGAAAAAGGAAAATTATTTCCTACGGATTTAGGATTGGTGGTTACCGATTTTTTGAGCGAGCATTTTAAAAGAGTAATGGATTATTCTTTTACGGCAAATATTGAACAAGAGTTTGACAACATTGCCGAAGGCAAAATGCAATGGGGCAAAATGGTGGGTGATTGGTACACGCCTTTTCATGAAGGTGTGGAGCATACATTGGAAAATGCTGAGCGTGCAAAAGGAGAAAGAATACTAGGTGTAGAAGAAAGTACAGGCAAGCCGATAAGCGCACGTATGGGGCGTTTTGGGCCAATGGTACAAATAGGCGCACAAACAGATGAAGAAAAACCAAGGTTTGCAAAATTAACTGCTACGCAAAGTATAGAAACGATAACGCTTGAAGAAGCATTGGATTTATTTAAACTTGGTGCGCCATTGGGTGAATATGAAGGACAAGATGTGACGGTAGGCATTGGAAGATTTGGGCCTTATGTAAAATTTGGCGATGCATTTATTTCTATGCCAAGGGGTGAACAACCTGCAAGTGTTGATATAAATAGAGCCATAGAAATAATAGAAGCAAAACGGGTGGAAGATGCACCAATAGCGCATTACGAAGATAAACCGATTACAAAAGGCAAAGGCAGATTTGGGCCATTTATAAAGTGGAACGATATGTACATAAACATACCTCGTGCATACGATTTTGACGTGCTTACCCAGCAAGATTGCAATGAACTTATTGAGAAAAAATTAGAGAAAGAATCTAACCGCATTATACAAAATTGGGCTGATGAAAAGATTACGTTGGAGAATGGACAATGGGGTCCTATCATAAAATTTAATAAAAAGAAACTGAAAGTGATTGGTGGTGGTGCCAATGGAAAATATACCGCAGAAGAATTATCAGCACTAAGTTTAGATGCGATTAAAAGTATGATTCTAGCGCAAGATCCTAAAGCATTTGATAAGAAAACAACTGCGAAGAAAAGTGCTGTGAAGAAAACGGCGGTAAAAAAAGCGGCTCCTAAAAAGGCGGCGGCTAAGAAAAAATAATTTTGACATTACATTATACGATAACAAAAGAAGATTATGTAAGTTTTTTTACTTACATGTATTGGGATGAGCCGAGTAGAAAAAGAAAACGTATAAACAATATATTAAAACAAGTTTTTGTATTTTTTTCAGTTATTTCCATATTGTTTTTTTTAAATAGTAACTCGTTAATTAATATTTTTTCATTGCCTATTTTTTTATTAATACTTGGCAGCACGCTCTTACCATTATTCACAGGGCGTTCACAAATGGTAAAACAAGCTAGCGAAATAGCGGATGATGCTGACAATGATTCCATTTTTAAGGAAATATTACTGAGTGCCGAAGAATATGAACTGGTAATAAAATCAGTATTGGTAGAATCAAAATACAGTTGGAAAGGTTTTACAAAAAAAACCGAGACAGAAAAATATTATTACCTTTTTCAAAATGCCATGCAAGCCATCATCATTCCCAAAAGAGCTTTTACAAATAATGAAGAAAAAATGGCATTTGATAAAATACTTTCCCGAAATTTATCATTAGAAGCAGAATTAAAAGACGCTTTTCATTAATGCAAGAAAACAAAGAAATACAAGCTTTATTAAAATTGATAGACGATCCAGATGAAGTGGTGTATGAAACCGTAAGCACAAAACTTATTTCTTTTGGCAAAGATATTATTCCAAATTTAGAACATTATTGGGAAAATACTGCCAATTCAGTTTTACAAGAAAGAATAGAAATGCTTATTCATCAATTACATTTTGAAGATGTAAAGCATGACTTTGAAAAATGGAATATTGATAAGCCAGATTTATTAGCCGGAACAATGCTTGTTTCAAAATATGTTTATCCAGATATGGATAGCATGATTATTTTTAAAGAAATAGAAAAACTCCGTAGAAATATTTGGTTAGAAATGAATAGCTACCTCACCCCAATGGAGCAAATAAATGTATTGGGTAGTATTGTATATAGTTATTACAAACAACAAGCGGTAGAAATTTCTTACGAAAATATTGATGGATTTCTCATAAATAAAACACTCGAAAACCATAAGGGAAATGCATTTGGCAATGGCACACTCCTATTAATTTTATGTAGCTTGCTTGATGTACCTGCTTTTGCTATTAATATTCCCAATCAATTTTTGTTGGGTTATTTTGATCAGCACTACGATATTTTAAATCCTAAAGGGCATGCTTCTGAAAAAATAAAATTTT
>JANOZW010000248.1:0-27194 GCA_031429575.1 Ferruginibacter sp. | reverse complement strand
CAATTCCATTTTCAGTATCATCGTATCTCCAGGCACTACTTTCTGCTTGAACTTACAATTTTCGATCTTTAAAAAATAGGTATCATACTGTCCTTCTGGCTGAGATTTTATGCAAAGTATTCCGCCTGTTTGCGCCAATGCTTCTACTTGTATAACACCTGGTAATACCGGGTTTCCAGGAAAATGACCTTGAAAGAAAAATTCGTTATAAGTAACATTTTTTATACCTACTACTTCTCTTTCGTTTAGGCTAATAATTTTATCTACAAACAGAAATGGAAAACGATGTGGTAATATTTTCTCTACTTGCTCTAACGATAAAATCGGTGCAATAGATGGATCATAATGCGGAACATTTACTTGTTTGCTTGCTTTTTTAAAATATTGTTTAAGCATTTTTGCCAAAGCTACATTGCTGCTATGCCCTGGTCTATTGGCCATAATGTGCGCTTTCATTGGATAGCCACTGAGTGCAAGATCTCCAATTACATCTAACAATTTATGACGAGCAGGTTCATTATTAAAACGCAATTCTAAATTATCTAAATATCCTTCTTTTACTACTTCTATATGGTCTCTGCCAAATGCTTTTGCAAGCCTTGCCATTTCTTCTGGGGTAATCGGTTTGTCTACCACCACAATGGCATTATTAATATCGCCACCTTTTACAAGATTGTGTTCTAGCAAAGCTTCTAACTCATGCAAAAAACAAAATGTGCGGCATGGTGCTATTTCTTTATTAAACTCATTAATGTGTTTTAGGTCGGCATGTTGTGTACCTAACACTGGAGAATTAAAATCTATTAAAGTTGTAATTCTATATTCATTTGCAGGCACGGCAGTAAATTCTGCATTTTTTGCTTCATCGTAAAAAGAAATGGGTTCTTCTAGGGAATACCAAATTTTTGCCGCATCTTGCTCTAATACACCTGCATCTGTAATGATATCTGTAAACGGCATGCTGCTACCATCCATTATAGGAATTTCAGGGCCGCTTACTTCTATTAAACAATTATCAATTCCTTTGCCAACCAATGCTGCCAATACGTGCTCAATGGTAGATATTTTTACATCGCCTTTTTCTATAGTTGTACCACGGCTAGTGTCTGTAACCAAATCGCAGTCTGCTTTTATAGGTTCAGATCCTATAATATCAGAGCGCTTAAAATAAAAGCCAGTATTGATGGGTGCAGGGTGCAAAATCATATCTGCCAACACACCTGTATGCAAGCCCGTACCCGAAATGGTAGCTGGTGCTGCTAGTGTATGCTGTTTGTTTTCATTAAAAGTTATATCCATGCCTTATGGTTTCGATTTGTGACAAAGATATTTTAAAAATGGGAGGAAAAGTGGGGTAAAAAGAAGGTAATTAAAATAATTACTAGCCTGATAATTGATTATTAAATAAAAACTAGCCGTTGGAATTTTCCATTTTCTTCAACATTTCCTCCAATTCCTTCACCCTTTTTTCTAACTCAGGCAACTTACGAATAAGTGCCTGACTACGTAGTGCAGATGTATAGTCGTAAGCTGGAGAGCCTGTTACCACTTGGTTTGGGGCCTTCATAGATTTACTTACCCCACTTTGTGCATTTATTTTACTGCCATCGGCTATTGTTAAATGACCTACAATACCTACCTGTCCACCAATCATTACATTATTACCAATTTTGGTACTACCACTCACACCGCTTTGTGCAGCTATTACCGTATTATTACCCACCTCTACATTGTGGGCTATTTGTAAAAGGTTATCCAACTTAGCACCTTCTTTTATAATTGTACTACCCATTGTGGCTCTATCTATGGTAGTGTTGCTACCAATTTCTACATTATCTTCTATAATTACATTGCCCATTTGCGGTATTTTTTTAAAACTACCGTCTGGCTGCGGTGCATAACCAAATCCATCTCCACCTACAACGGTTCCTGCATGTATTACCACTTTTTTCCCAATAACGCAATCATGGTATATTTTTACTCCAGGGTGTATGATTGTCTTTTCTCCAATTACAACATTATTTCCTATATATGTATTGGGATATATTTTTGCACCGTCGCCAATAATTACATTTTCGCCTATGTAGGCAAATGCACCAATAAAAATATCATCTCCCTTTTTTACAGTAGCGTGTATGTAAACAGGCTCTTGTATGCCTATCATTTGTTGTGATTGTAATCTTTCATATTGCCTTAGTAATAGCGCAAACGCACTATACGCATCTGGTACTTTTATAAGTGTAGCAGCTAAAGGTTCTTTTAGTACTTGCGATTCATTTATGATAATTATATCTGCCTTGGTAGTATATAAATATTCTTCATATTTAGGATTAGCCAAAAATGCCAACTGCCCAGCTACAGCTTCTTCAATTTTACCAAAAGAAGCTACAGACATACCTGCATCTCCTTCTACAGTACCACCAATGATTTGTGCTATTTGTGCTGCGCTAAATTGCATGCGTTAAAATTAATTTTAATAAAGGCTTGGATAACAAATATAATATTTTTTGATGTTGCTACGCATACTTTCATTGATAAGCGCATCATCCACCTCAGAAATATTTTTTATACTACCATCTTTGTACAATATCTTGATAGGGTTTTCATCAAAGTTATACGTACTATTTGCTACTTCCCCAGCATATACAAGCCATTTTGCATCTTCATCGTTTATGCCTAACTTATTTGATATAGATACTCTTTTCTCTTGTAATGCTGCATCGTCATAATAAGAATCTACATATTTTACTTTTAGTAAATCTCTATCTAATACACCCTTGCATAATATAGACAATACTTTATCTGAATAGTTACACCAAGTTTTTATGGCCATCATAATATCTGCATCGTCTATGCTGCAAAATTGCTCTAGTGTTACATTTTGCAAAGGCTCATTAATAAAAGTATTTAGAGGAGCTTGGCATTGTGCGCCAATAAATTTTGCTCTTTTAATAATACGTTGTAGCATTTGCTCTGCACTTACCACCGTTTTATGCAAATACACTTGCCTATACATAAGTCTGCGTGCAATTAAAAACTTTTCTATAGAGTAAATGCCTTTTTCTTCCACCATCAACTCACCATTATAAACAGTTATCATTTTTAAAATACGATCGTATGCTACAGAGCCTTCTATAACGCCGGTAAAAAAACTATCACGAGTGAGGTAATCCATTCTATCTACATCTAGCTGCCCACTTACCAATTGATGTAGGAATTTTTTGTGATACGATCCATTAAATATTTCTAAAGCAATTTGCAGTTTACTATCAAATTTTATATTGAGCTCTTCTATAATTAATAAAGATATTTTTTCGTGATGCACACCTTCTGCTAGTACCTGCTCTAATGCATGTGAGTAAGGTCCGTGCCCAATGTCGTGTAATAAAATAGCAATTTTTGCTGCTTGTTGTTCTTGGGGGGTAATGTCAATTCCCTTTCGGCTTAGTTCTTGCAAGGCAATACACATAAGATGGTAAGCGCCTAAAGAGTGATGGAGTCTTGTATGTACTGCACCAGGATATACCAAATGCGCCATAGCCATTTGTTGTATGCGACGAAGGCGCTGATAATAGGGATGTGCTATGATTTTAAAAACCAATTCATCATCGATGGTGATGAAACCGTAAACAGGGTCGTTTATTATTTTGTGAAAGGGCATATATTTTATTTTGAAACGCTATGGAACGAAGGTAAGAAGAAGGAGTGCAAAGATTATATGTACATTTTATCAGGTATATTTTCTTAAGAAGATTAAATATCACTCAGCATCGGCATCAATACTGTTAAAAAAAGTATCTGAATCAAGCATGTTGTGAGGATTAGCTTTCATCTCAGCAAGTCGCCTTCTAGTTTCCGTTATTTGCCATTGCGGAATATCATTTGGTGTCATTTCAATGGCCTCATCAAGTTGAAGATTCTCTAAAATTGTATAAGCTTTTTCTTTTTTTACTGTTAATTGGTATGTTATTGATTCCATGATTATGGCTTTTATCAAATTTACTACTATTTTTAAAATAGGAATAAATAATGGCATGTTTAATGTTAAAAGAAAAACAAAAGATTTTAATATACTCTTTGGTGTTTTTTTAAAATTATATTTGTTTACCAATAATAAAATTATGGCAAAGTATATTTTTCTTTCCTTTTTATTTATAATGATTTATTTTTTTAGTAATGCTCAAGAAGATAAATCTGGCTATGGCTTGCCCAAAAAGAATTGGGTAAAAACAAAACCGACCATAACATTTTGTGGTAAAGAAAGTGGGGAAATACTATTAGATTCGATTTCTGTGGAGTCTATAATATCGGTTAAAAGCCCTTACAGCTTTTATTCCTTATCTATCGTTTTTGGAGGAGCTGGTTTTGTAAGCCCAATCTTAGTAGGTTATGGTTTATCTAGTAAGGATAAAATTACATTTTATAAACTATCTTCTTTCAAAGATTTATTAAAAAAATTCAGAGCTGGAACTAAAATTGGATTAACTAATATTCAAGTAATAAAAGATAAAACAATTTTTGATGCACCAGATGTTACTTACATCGTAAAATAAAAATAAAATAATATGAGCATAGCAAAAATACTTTGGGTGGATGATGAAATAGATAGTTTGAATTCTCAAATTATGTTTTTAGAAAATAAAGGATACGAAATAGCTACCAAAACAAATGGCTTTGATGCGGTAGAGTATGTAAAAGAAAATATTGTAGATGTAGTGCTAATGGACGAGAGCATGCCTGGTATTACTGGCTTGCAAACCTTGCAACAAATAAAAGAAATAAATAGCACCATACCAGTGGTACTTATTACCAAAAATGAGGCAGAAAATATAATGGACGAAGCAATAGGTAGCCAAATAAGTGACTACCTCATAAAGCCTGTAAACCCAAATCAAGTATGGCTTTCACTAAAAAAATTGATAGATAATAAGAGATTAGT
This sequence comes from Ferruginibacter sp., assembly GCA_031429575.1. Classification (GTDB taxonomy): domain Bacteria; phylum Bacteroidota; class Bacteroidia; order Chitinophagales; family Chitinophagaceae; genus Ferruginibacter. The sequence goes on along the minus strand of JANOZW010000248.1, from coordinate 22,255 downwards.
TGCAGAAAAAACTACTACGGCTTACCAACAAGAATTTAGGAGTTTGTTTATGGCATTAAACGACAATCCTAATTACACAGAGTGGATGGATTTGTATAAAAAATTGGTGTATTGGGAGCTGGAAATGAAGAAGAGTGATAGCCCAGAAATGCAAGAAGTTTTTAATACGCAAAAGCAAGAAGCCAATGTTGAGTTCTTTAAATTCATCAGTAAAAATTATGCAAGTTGGGTAGGACCAAAAGCGGTGGAAGCTCCCATAATGAGTCATACCTTACTAAAATTTAAAGTGCTGCCACATTTAGAAAAAGGCGTGCCATTGTTTTTTGTCTTGATAGATAATTTACGCTTTGACCAATGGAAAACCATACAACCTATTTTTGCAGAAAGCTTTAGGATTCATGAAGAAGAAACTTTTTACGCCATATTACCTACCGCTACGCAATACGCACGTAATGCCATTTTTGCTGGTATGTTACCCATAGATATTGAAAAGAATTTTCCGGAGCAATGGAAAAATGATGATGAAGACGGTGGTAAAAATTTGCACGAAGAAGATTTTTTAAGAGCGCAATTAAAAAAAATGGGTAAAGGAGATTTAAAGATTTCTTACACCAAAATAACCAACAATCATGATGGGCAAAAATTGGTAGACAATATGCACAACATGTTGCAAAATGACCTCAATGTAATCGTATATAATTTTGTAGATATGCTGAGCCATGCACGCACAGAAATGGAAGTATTGAAAGAATTGGCTGGTGATGAAATAAGTTATAGAAGTATTACACAAAGTTGGTTTGAGCATAGCCCACTACACCAAGCATTAAAAAAAATTGCTGACAAAAATATAACCATGATAGTAGCAACGGACCATGGTAGCACTAGGGTAAAAACACCTGCAAAAGTAATAGGCGATAAACAAACCACCGCTAACCTCCGTTACAAACATGGACGAAATTTGCACTACGAACCAAAAGATGTTTTGGCTTTTCGTGATCCAAGAGAAGCAGGACTTCCTGTTCCGAATGTAAACTCCACATTCGTGTTTGCAAAAGGAGATATCTTTCTCTGCTATCCAAACAACTACAACCATTTTGTAAATTATTATAAAAATACTTTTCAGCATGGCGGGGTAAGCTTGGAAGAAATGATTGTGCCTGTAATAAGGATGACGAATAAATAAAAAGCCCCCTAAATCTCCGCAAAGGCGGAGGACTTTTGAAGTCTTTGTAAATTAGAAAGTTCGAAAAATAATTGAAGTGTTCACCAAGTCCCCCATCGGGGGATTTAGGGGGCTAAATTAAGTTATCAACTATTGTTGAAAACGTTTTTACCGATACTGCTATAAATGAAAGAAATTGCACGTATAACAAAATGGTATAAGCATTGGCAGCATTAAAATTTACACAAACTACATTAGATAAAGTAGAAAAAATAGCAGAAGAAAGTGGCTATGTAATGCGCTATGAAAGAGGTTCTTTTCAAAGTGGCTATTGCATTTTGCAAGCCAAAAAAGTAGTGGTACTCAATAAATTTTTACCTATTGAAGGTAGAATAAATACATTAATAGATTTAATGCCTCAGTTAAATATAAATTTCGATTCACTTACACTCGAAAGCCAAAAACTTTATTCAGAAGTAATGACAATGGCAGTGGCTGTTTAATTAATATTTTATAGTGAATAATTAATAATGTGTTTAACGCAAAGCTTCTTTCTAAAATTCGACATTCGTAATTTTTAATTCGTAATTTTAAGAATGTCTTTTCCTAGATTAAAAATAACTTTTCTTGGTACAGGTACAAGTAGCGGTGTGCCAATGATAGCATGCGATTGCGAAGTGTGTACATCTACCAATAAAAAAGATAACAGGCTTCGTAGTAGCGTAATGGTACAAAGCGAAACAACTACCATCGTGGTGGACACTACGCCAGATTTTCGTTATCAAATGCTGAGAGAAAAAGTACAACATGTAGACGCCATTATTTTCACCCACCCACACAAAGATCATATTGCAGGCATGGATGATGTGAGAGCATTTAATTATTTTAATGAAATGCCCATAGAAGTATATGCTAACGAACTTACACAGGTTGCATTGAAAAGAGAATTTTACTACGTTTTTGCAGAGCATAAATACCCTGGCATTCCAGATATTAATTTGCATGAGATAAATGATGAGCCATTTTTAATTGGTGATATTATGGTTACACCTATAAAAGTTTGGCACTTACATATGCCAGTACTTGGTTTTCGTTTTGGCAACTTTACTTATATAACCGATGCAAATAGAATTGAAGACTCCGAAAAAGAAAAAATTAAGGGTTCTGAAATATTGGTGCTAAATGCACTTAGGCATAAAAAACACCTCTCACACTTTACGCTGCAAGAAGCTATAGATCTTGGCCATGAATTAAGAATTCCACAAACTTATTTTACGCATATAAGCCACCAACTTGGGTTGCATGATGTGGTGAGTGAAACTTTGCCTGATGATTGCTCACTTGGGTATGATGGATTAGCAATTAGTATTGGATAGCAATGATATCCATATTGATGAAGCTTTTCGATATGCAAAAGCTTTACTCTTTTTTATTACAATTATCTTCTGAGGTTTTCACCCGATTATGACGTTGTTTTTCTTCCAAGTTTTGGTGTTTAACACAGTTATAAATATTTTTTTTGGCAAATCTTTGGTAATTCTTATTATACCAAAACTTACTGCTATGCAAACAGATGTGGGCAAGAATTTTTTAACTTTTACCAAAAAAGAAAAGCGAGGCACACTTGTACTTTTAGCAACTATTGTCGGCATATTCGTATGTGCAAAATATCTTTACCCACTCATTATTAAAGAAGACATTACAAATAACAAAGCCATTTTTGCAGCTGCGGATTCTCTAAAAGAAAAACAAAACGACAGCCCAAAAAATTATTACAGCAGAAATGAGTATGATGACAATAGCGGCTATCACGCATATCCTAAAAAACAATACGATAATACTTTTACAGGAACGATGTTTTATTTTGACCCAAATACGCTAGGTGCTGATGGTTGGAAAAAATTAGGTGTACGAGATAAAACAATTGCAAGCATGCAAAAATATATTGCCAAAGGCGGACGATTTAGAGAACCAGATGATTTAAGAAAAGTATGGGGTCTTAGAGATGATGAAAAAGATAGGCTAGTGCCTTATGCGCGGATAGCAGGTGGGCAAGAAAAAACACATACAAATTATAGTAGCAATTATCAACCTTACGAAAAGAAGGTATATGAAAAGAGGGCAATAACAACAGTCGATATTAATGCTGGCGATTCAGCAGCTTATGATGGTTTGCCGGGTATTGGGGCTGGTTTTTCTAGACGCATCACAAAATTTAGAGATAAACTTGGTGGGTTTTACAAAGTAGAACAAGTGGGCGAAACATTTGGTTTGCCCGATTCTGTTTTTCAAAAAATAAAACCTTATTTAAAAATAAATGGAGATAATATTCATAAAATAAATATTAATACTGCTACAGAAGAAGAACTAAAACTACACCCATATATTCGTTGGCAATTGGCCAAAGTTATTACCGAATACAGAAAGCAACACGGTAATTACAAAGCTTTAGAAGAACTCAAAAAGATAATGGTTATAAATGAGGAAACTTATAGCAAAATCTCTCCGTATCTAACTTTGTAAAACTAACATCTGTTAGCACAAATTTCGCTATTTTGCAGGCTCAAATATTACTACCATACAATGGATTTTCGTCAGAATGAAATAACAGAACAAGTAGCACAATCTGCAAAAGATTTTGCATTACAATATATAAAACCACATTTGATGGAATGGGATGAGAGCCAAGAATTTCCAATTCATATATTTAAAGAATTGGGCAAGCTAGGCATGATGGGCGTTTTTGTACCTGAAGAATATGGTGGTACAGGGCTTGGGTATTTTGAATACAGTGCCATTATACAAGAAATTGCAAAAGTGTGCGGTTCTATTGGCTTATCGGTAGCGGCACACAATAGTTTGTGTACAGGGCATATTCTATATTTTGGTAGTGAAGAGCAAAAGAAAAAATATTTACCAAAAATAGCCACAGCAGAGCATTTAGGCGCATGGGGACTTACAGAACCCAACACAGGAAGTGATGCTAGCAATATGAAAACGACTGCCGTAAAAGATGGCGACAATTGGATTATTAATGGTGCAAAAAGTTGGATAACCCATGGCAAGAGTGGAGATATTGCGGTAGTGGTTTGCAGAACAGGAGAACCCAGAGCAAAAAATAATAGTACTGCTTTTATTGTAGAAAGGGGTACACCAGGCTTCATGGCTGGCAAAAAAGAAAACAAGCTTGGCATGCGTGCCAGCGAAACCTGCGAAATGATTTTTGATAATTGCATCGTATCCGATGCGCAACGTATGGGGAATGTAGGCGATGGTTTTAAGCAAGCCATGAAAATATTGGATGGGGGTAGAATTTCTATAGCAGCTTTAAGTTTGGGCATTGCAAAAGGTGCTTACGAAGCTTCTATACAATATGCAAAAGAGCGTCATCAGTTTGATCAGCCTATTGCAAATTTCCAAGGTATATCTTTTAAGCTTGCCGATATGGCTACAAAAATTGCCGCCGCAGAATTATTGATAGACCAAGCCTGTGATCTTAAAATGAAAGGCTTGCCAATGACCAAAGAAGCTGCCATGGCAAAATATTATGCCAGCGAAATATCTGTAGAAATAAGTACCGAAGCAGTGCAAATATTTGGAGGATATGGTTACACAAAGGATTTTCCTGTAGAAAAATTTTATAGGGATAGTAAATTGTGTACGATTGGTGAAGGTACAAGTGAGATACAGAAAATTGTGATTGGAAGGGAGGTGTTGAAGTAGAATATAAAAAACGTTCCTACAAAACGCTTTAAATTTGTAATGTATTTTCTTTGTGTTACTTTGTGTTCTTTGTGGGATTTTGATAATACTAAAATTGCTTTTAAAATATGAAAAACATTTTCATCTTAGTAATACTATTTCTTACTGCATGCAATAACACTTCAGAAAAAAGTAATGAAGCATTTAAAAAAACAGAAGTAGAAATAACAAAAACCGATGGTGAAGTTTTGTTTAAAGCTAGTTGTGCAACTTGCCACAAACCCAACGAAAAACTTGTTGGCCCAGCATTACAAGGCGTAACAAAACGTTGGGAAAGTAAAGAATTATTATATGATTTTGTAAGAAATTCGCAAGAGGTAATTGGCAGAAATGCGTACGCAAAAAAACTATTCAAAGAATATAATCAAAGTCCAATGATGCCTTATCCTCAATTGACGGATGAAGATATACAAGGGATTTTGGATTATTGTGATTCTTACAAATAATCCTCCTCTTCCTTCTTCTCGCCGCCTTCAAATAATTTATCTACCGCACCAGCCATCATAGGGAATTTTTCTTTTACATAATCCTTTACAGATTCTAGAGCCTTGCCTGCTTGCTCTGCAGATACGCCTGCATTATTCATTATTTTATTTACCAATTCTTCCATAATATTTATTTTATTTTTTTCATTTCATATAATCCAATACCAAATTTGTAAATGCGTTTACGCCAAGTTTAAAACTACTTTCATCTAAAAAGAAATCAGCCGTATGGTGGCTTGTAGGTTTTGCTTGTAAAGGTTTTGAGCCCAATTGAAAGAAGAACCCTGGCACTACTTTTTGAAAGAAACTAAAATCTTCAGCACCCGTAATCGCAGACACCAACACTGTTTTTCCTGCGCCAGTTGTTCGTTGCAAAGTTGGCAACATTTTTCTTACCAATGCTGTATCATTAAATGTAACTGGATAACTAAACGTATAAGGTAAAATTACTTCAGCAGTTGCACCATTTGATTCCGCCGTTTTTATTACAATAGTTCTTATCCTTTCAAAAATCATTTTTTCATCTGCATCTGTAAACGTTCTTACTGTGCCAAGCATTTCTACTTTTTCAGGAATAATGTTTGACCGATTACCACCATTAATGGCACCAACTGTTACAATAGCAGGGTTGTCTATCAATTTTAAATTTCTACTAATAATGGTTTGCAAATTATTTACAATTTGCGCTGCTGTAACAATCGGATCTACACCCATCCATGGCGATGCTCCATGCGAGCCGGCTCCATTTACAATTATTTTCATATCGCTTGCACTTGCCATAAACCCAGCCGGCTTATAAGAAATTTGTCCAACAGGTGTTTCAGCAGATACATGTAATCCAAAAATTATATCCACTGTAGGATTTTCCATCACTCCTTCTTTTATCATCAACTTTGCACCATTTTCTTCCCCTTCTGGCGCCCCTTCTTCTGCTGGTTGAAAAATAAATTTTACTGTCCCACGCAAATCTTTTCTCATACCGGCAAGTATTTCTGCTACACCCATCAATACGGCCGTATGTGCGTCGTGTCCGCATGCGTGCATTACGCCTGTTTCATTTCCATTGTACGTAGTTTTTATTTTTGATACAAAAGGAATGTTCGCCCTTTCTGTAATTGGTAATGCATCCATATCTGCACGCAGTGCAATTACTGGACCTGGCAAATCTCCCTTCAAAATTCCTACCACGCCAGTTACCCCTACTTTTTCTTTTACATCAATATTCAAAGAGCGTAAATGTTTTGCTACTATAGCAGCAGTACGAAATTCTCTGTTACCCAGTTCAGGGTTTGCATGAAAATCCCTTCGCCATTCAATTACTTTTTGTTCGATTTTATCTGCAGCAAGATTTGCTTTTGTTTGTAAACTTTCTTTCTGCGCAAAAACATTTGTCGAAATGGCTAGCAATAAAATTGGTAATAATTTTCTCATAAATTTTAAACTTTACAATAACTCGTAACTATTAAACTCGTAACCCGAAACTTTCTTTAATCAATATCATACCTATCGACTCTCTCAATACCCTGCAATGCAAGTAGGGCGGTAACCAATCTCTCCAACTCATCTTTATCATGTACAAATACCTTTACATTACCTTCAAATATACCTTCATTTGCCTCAATTGTCATGGCAGATATATTTACTTTTAGTTCTCCACTTATGAGGTTTGTAATTTTATGTATCACACCCACATCATCCAATCCAATAATTTTTAAGCCGGTAAGGAAAGATATCTCTTTGTTTTTTGCCCATTTGGTTTTTACAACTCTGTGTCCATAATTTGCCAAAAGCCTTGTAGCATTGGGGCAGTTGGTTCTGTGTATTTTTAATCCTTCGCCTGTAGTTACAAAACCAAACACATCATCTCCGGGTATTGGTTTGCAACAGTTAGCAAGCGTGTACATTATTTTATCGCTACTCTCCCCAAAAATAATGAGCTCGGTATCTTTTTTATTGGCGGGTTTATAGTCGGGGTCGTATGCAGGTTTTTCTTCTTGTACTTTTTTCTCAGGTTTTGGCGCCATCAGTTTATCGCCATGTACTGTAAAATCTTTTAGCTCTTTTAAGTCAATTTTTTTTGTAGCAATATCATACAACAAATCTAGCGTGCTTTGTATTTTATAAAACTGACAAAGCTCCTCCATATTCGTCACGCTATTGGCAGCACCTATGCCTTCCAATTTTTTTTGTAAAATATATTTTCCATCATCTGCAATGGTTCGTTTTTCTTCTTTTAAGGTATCTTTTATTTTAGCTTTAGCTTTACTCGTTACCACAAAGTTTAACCACTCAGTATTTGGTTTTTGTTTTGCACTCGTTATAATTTCTATCTGGTCTCCACTTTTTAATTTGTAACTTATCGGTACTAATTTATGATTCACTTTTGCGCCAATACATTTACTACCCACTGCTGTATGCACGCCAAATGCAAAGTCTAAAGCTGTAGCACCTACAGGGAGCATTTTCACTTCTCCCTTTGGCGTGTACACATAAATCTCTTCTGTAAGAAAAGATGTTTTAAAGTCTTGTAAAAAATCCAACGAATCACTATCATTGTTGGCAAGGCTCTCTCTTATTTGATGAAACCACTGGTCAAACCTACTTTCTTCTGTAGCACCCTCTTTGTATTTCCAATGTGCAGCCAAACCTTTTTCTGCAATTTCATTCATACGCTTGGTACGTATTTGTACTTCTACCCATTTGCCTTGTGGTCCCATTACGGTAGTGTGCAAAGCTTCGTACCCATTGCTTTTTGGATTGCTGAGCCAATCTCTAAGCCTTTCGGGGCTTGGGTTATAAGCATCCGTAATAATGCTATACACTTTCCAGCACTCTTCTTTTTCTTTAGCTGGAGCAGCATCAACTAAAATACGAATGGCAAATAAATCATACACTTCTTCAAACGCTACGCCTTTCTTTTTTATTTTATTCCAAATAGAATGTATGCTTTTTGGGCGACCGTAAATTTCAAAATCAAAACCAGTTTCGTCTAATTTTTCTTTTATTGGTTTTATAAAATCATTGATATATTTTGTACGCTCACGTTTGGTGTCTTGTAATTTTTGTGCAATAAATTTAAATGTATCTGGCTCCATATATTTCATGGCCAAATCTTCCATCTCCGTTTTTATACTGTACAAACCCATGCGGTGTGCAAGCGGTGCATACACATATACCGTTTCGCTAGATATTTTTAATTGCTTCTCTCGCTTCATGCTGTCCATGGTACGCATGTTGTGCAAGCGGTCTGCGAGCTTTATCAATATTACCCTTGGATCGTCGGTAAGGGTTAATAAAATCTTTTTAAAATTCTCTGCTTGTTGAGAACTATTTGCATCCAATACAGTAGAAATTTTTGTAAGACCATCTACAATCTTGGCTATCTCTGCACCAAATTCACGCTGTACATCTTGCAAAGAAATATCAGTATCCTCCACAGTATCGTGCAGCAATGCACAAATGGTACTTCGCACACCAAGTCCAATTTCTTCTATACAAATCATGGCTACTGCAATGGGGTGAAGTATATAAGGTTCGCCACTTTTCCTACGCATCGTTTTGTGCGCTTCGGCTGCCATTTCAAAAGCAGTTCGTAATAAAACTTTATCTCCAGGTTTTAATTTTGTTTTTAACGCACGCAACAATGCCCTGTACTCTCGCAGTATCAGTTTCTTTTCATCTTCATCATTAAGTGTATAAGGTGCTACAATATTTTCGGTGGTTACATCCATTCATTACGAATTTACTGTAAAACTTTTATAATACGAAAATTTTGGGGCCGTGGACTGTACCACGCCAATCATCTTTTGTCCCCGCTATCCGTTACAACCTCCGCTGCGCTGCGGTTTCCACTTCTATCGGGCAGCCATTCATCCATATATCTTTTCTCAACTTTTATCAACTATATCGATTGGTATGATTTACAAAAAAAATTTATTCCGAAAATATAATATAAATCTGCTCTCTTTTATTAAAAATGCACAATCACCCATTAACAAACATTTACCTAATAAATGGCAACCAAAGTATATATTCTAATATTTTCACTGCAATAAGTCACTGCAAACCTTTGCAGTACCTGTTTTAATTTATTTATTTACATAAAAAGACTTTTGTGTAAAAACTCGAAAACTCACCAGTATCAGCACTCGTCTAATATGCAAACCGACACAAAAAATCGGTTTAGAATCTGTACCCTCAGAAACAACACGAATAATTGCTAAAAGAAAAGTACACAAAACCCACTTTAACTATGTAAGCATTATTCAAAAAACGCAGTCAGGCTTTTGCCTGACTGTTTGCATTTGTACAATACCATCAAAAAGTCATAAACATATGGTAGAGCAAAAAGATAAATAGAAAAATTGATATACTAAACACATTAGTTGATAGAAAATAAGAAGAAGTAAAAAAGTATTTTAAAAATAATAATGCCCTGCAAACCTTTGCAATACCTGTTTTTATTCAATTCTTTACATATAAAGGTATTTGTGAAACTTCCAAAAAAACCTACATATATCATCACTCGTCTAATATGCAAACCAACACAAAAACTTGGTTTTAAAATCTCACTCCTCAAAGGAGACATTCGAATGATATTCTTTTTAAGATGCACAGAAACCACTTTAGAAAGTAACATTGTTCAAAACGCAGTCGGGCATTATTGCCTGACTGTTGGGCGTTTTGTTAGGCATATTTTCTCCATAAATTATTTAAAAAATTGACAAATCGTATAAAAAATTGGCGGTTATAATGGGTACATTTAAAATTGCCCCTGCCTAAATGAGAGGTGACACCTCTTTAAAAGTGATTGCTAACTTAAAAATTTATGATGAGAGGTGTCACCTCTTGAGCTAATTTTAAATTCAGAAGATTTTACTTTATACAAAAAATGCAGCCCAATTAATGGCTGCATTTTTGCATATTTTCATATCTGCACATTTCCCTACGCTACCTTTAGCATACTCAATTTACTTGTGCCAAATTTACGCTGCGCATAATCTAGTGTAACTTCAAATGATTTTACTTTTTGGCTTGGTAGTTCGTACATAGCATCTGTCAAAATACTTTCACAAATACTGCGAAGACCACGAGCACCCAATTTATATTCCAATGCCTTTTCTACCATAAAGTCTAATACCTCTGGCTCAAAGCTAAGCGCAATACCTTCTATTTCGAATAACTTTTTGAATTGTTTTACCAAAGAATTTTTTGGTTCGGTAAGAATGTTTCTAAGGGTTTCTGCATCCAAAGGATTGAGATATGTTACCACTGGCAAACGGCCAAGTAGCTCTGGTATCAATCCAAAAGTTTTCAAATCAGGCGCACTAATGTATTGTAGTAAATTATCTTCTTGAAACTGTTGCAAGCCTTTGTTTACATTAAACCCAATTGCATTGGTATTTACACGGCGAGCAATAATTTTATCTACACCACTAAATGCTCCTCCACAAATAAATAAAATATTTTGTGTATTTACTTTTACCAATTTTTGTTCAGGGTGTTTACGTCCTCCTTGTGGTGGTACAAGCACATCGCTACCTTCCAATAATTTTAATAAACCCTGTTGCACGCCTTCGCCACTCACATCTCTCGTTATACTTGGGTTATCGCTTTTGCGAGCCACTTTATCTATTTCATCTATAAATACAATGCCTTTTTCTGCAGCCGCTACATCGTAGTTGCAAGCTTGTAGTAAACGACTAAGCATACTCTCCACATCTTCTCCCACATAACCAGCTTCTGTAAATACAGTAGCATCCACTATTGCAAATGGTACATTAAGCATTCGAGCAATGGTTTTTGCCAACAATGTTTTACCTGTTCCCGTTTCGCCTACCATAATGATGTTGCTTTTCTCTATTTCAACATCATTCTCTGTTTTTTGATTTAATCTTTTGTAATGATTGTACACCGCTACAGCCAATATCTTTTTAGCATCATCTTGCCCTATCACATACTCATCTAAAAACTTTTTTATTTCTATTGGTTTTCTTATAGTTAGTTTGTAGGAAGATGCTGGTTTTTGTTCTTCAGCAGGCACGCCAATTTCTTGCCCAATAATATCGGTAGCATGCTCTACACAACTTTCGCAAATATGCCCATCTTGCCCTGCTATCAATATTTTTACTTCATCTCTGTTTCTTCCACAGAAGGAGCAATGAAGAATTTGTTGTTTAGCCATAGTTGTACTTTTAAATGCTAGTGTTTAATTGCTTAAGCGGGGGATTTGCAAAGATAAGAACCTTATACAAAAATACATAGACAAATTATTTCTGTGGAAAGTTGCATAAATCCTGTTTTTACATGCAAATCGCCCATTTTGAGTCATTTGTTGTCTTTTTAAACACGCCTATGCCCAAAACTGTGCACTTATGAATTAGTAACGCTGGAATTGGGGCAAAACGTATATGTTTGTACAAACTATCGTACTTATGAGAAATGACTTTTTATGTAAGCTATTAAGCATAGTTGCAGTATCAGTTTTAATTTTTACACTTGGTTGTAAAAGAACCGAAATACCCGTAACCCCCGCCCCTACACCTACAAACCCAGTGGGCGGAGTGGTAAATGATGCTGCACAAGTAACCGCAAGTGTAAGTGGCATTGTACTAGACGAAACCAATACCCCTATAGCAAATGCAGTAGTAACAAGTGGTACAGCCACTACAACCACCAATACCAATGGTATGTTTATTTTTCAAAACATTTCATTGTCTATAGAAAATGGCAATACAACCGTAGTAAAAGCAGGTTACTTTAAAGGCATAAGAAGTTTTAAAACTACTTCTGGTAAAAACCATACGGTAAGAATACAGTTGATGCAAAGAGTATCATCTGGTACAGTGAACGCTGCTGCAGGTGGTACAATAACATCTAATGGTGGTGCTACGATTGTTTTTCCTGCCAATGCTTTTGTAACGAGTACAGGCGCTGCATACACAGGCACAGTAAGTGTGTATAGCCGCTGGATAGACCCCACTGCTGCTAATTTACCTTTTGTAATACCTGGCGATTTGAGAGGTGTAAGCACGACTGGTGTAGAAAATATTTTAGAAACCTATGGCATGGTAGGTGCAGAATTGGCTGATGCTAGTGGCAATGTTTTAAAAATAGCTACCGGTAAAACAGCTACCGTTAGTTTTCCAATACCTGCAAGCATAAGCGCTACAGCACCTGCTAGCATTGTACTTTGGCATTTTGATGAAGCCACTGCAAGATGGAAAGAAAATGGTACAGCTACAAAAACAGGGAGTACTTATACTGCACAGGTAGATAAGTTTTCATTTTGGAATTGTGATATACCTAGTAATTTTATTAATCTAGATTACACGTTGATTAATGCAACAACTAACACACCATTAGTATCTACAAGTACTAGAATAAAAAGAGTATCTAATGGAACTTTTGCCTATGGTATTACGAATAATGCAGGTTTTGTTAGTGGGTTGGTACCGAAGAATGAGGTGTTGGTTTTGGAAGTAGTTTCTGGCTGCAATACTGTTGCCTATTCTCAAAACATTGGCCCATTTTCTGCCAACACAAGTTTGGGTAATATAAATGTAACCCTACCTGCATCTCAGTATATAAATTTTACAGGCACGGTTTTAAATTGTAGTGGCGCACCCGTTAGCAATGGTTATGTATCTTTATATGCAACAGGAGGCGGTGGTAGTTATCAGCCAACCAGTGCAACTGGGGCATTTTCATTTTCTATTTTAAACTGTACAGGGGCTAGTGTGGCTTATAACTACCAAGGTGTAGATAATACTACTGCTCAGCAAAGTGCGGTATTTGGAGGCAATGCAACTAGTGGTATTATGAATTTAGGAAATGTGAGCACATGTGGGGTACTAGCAAATACAGTATATGCTGCAGGCTGGGAATCGAATTTAGCTGGAATTAAAGTAGCCAAAATTTGGAAAAACGGTGTTGCAACAAATTTAACTGATGGGACAAAAGAAGCTGAGGCAAATTCTGTATTTGTATCAGGCAACGATGTGTATGTTGCTGGGGGAGAGAAGAATGTATCAGGACTTTGGATAGCAAAACTTTGGAAAAATGGAATTGCTAGCGATTTAACAATTAATGGCAATTCTGGTGTCGCTTATTCTGTATATGTATCTGGAGTCGATGTGTATGTAGCAGGTAAGCAATCATTTTATCCCTATGTTTGGAAAAATGGAGTTGGAACTAATTATTCATTAACCCCAACCAATACAAACCCAAATAGTGGAGGCTATGCCAGTTCTGTATTTGTTTCTGGCAATAATGTGTATGTAGCGACAAAAGAGTTTGGCACAGGGCATGTTTGGACGAATTCAAATAGTTTCTATTTGACCACCTCAGGTGAAGCAAATTCAGTGTTTGTTTCAGGCACAGATGTCTATGTAGCTGGCTATAATTATCCGTATGTAACATATTGGAAGGGGAGTAATGGTGGTACTGGTAGTTTTAATAGCTTGAGTTTAGAGTCTAATCCTGGTGGAGCTACTAGTTCTATATTCGTAAAAGGAAATGATGTCTATGTCATAGGAACATTAATAAACTCTACTGCTGTTTGGAAGAATGGAATTAGGAGTCTCCTCCAAAATGGGGCATATTATTCTAATGGTTATTCAGTGTATGTATTAGGAAATGATGTTTATGTAGCTGGCAAGGAGTTTCTTCCCAATTCTTTATATAGTATAGCCAAAATTTGGAAAAACGGTCTGCCAATTGACTTAACAGATGGAACTACAAAAGCTGTTGCAAACTCCATATTTGTAAAATAAATTCAAAAAAGATAATAGCATTATAAAACGGCCTTGCCTCATAAAGGCAGAAATGAGGCGTAGGAAAATCTGCGTTGGCTTTCTGTGCCACGAGTATAAAACTGCTTACGCATAAAATATGCAAATCAAGTAAGGGGTCCAAATCTTTTCGCCGTTGTTGGTGGCATTAGTGAAGCGCCGCCGGTTGGTATGGAAGCATAGCAAGGCAGCCGAGCCTACCAACAACTCTAGTAGAGTATAAATTTTTTTGCTTTAGTTGGTACTCAATCCACAAACCGTGAGAGCCGAGGCCTGGTCGGCGACCAGCCGACCAAGTAAAAGAAAACTACATCAATAAAATTAAAAATATTTTACCAATAGGCTTTGCTGGTCGACCAAGCAAAGGCTTGTGAGAGAGGAAAGGAAATAGCGAGCAGTATAAAAAATATAAAGCGTCCAAATGTGGTAATAAAGTACTCAATCTGGCGCAGAAATGAGGCGTAGGAAAATGTGTGTTGGCTTTCTGTGACAAGAGTATAAAAGCACAACAAAAAAATGATATAATCAACTGAGGCGTCCAAATGTATCTAAAAAGTACAGATTTGGACGCCTCACTTCAATATAAAAACTTTGAAACCCTTGTCAATAAATACTTTTCTGAAATGATGTTTTATTAATTTAGTTTAAAAAATATGTTGCAAAATAAAATTTATACACTTCATAACATGCCACTCCATTGTGCTAATAAAAACGCCCCACTGGCGCAGAAATGATGCGTAGGTAAATGTGCGTTAGCTTTCTATGCCATGAATGTAGTAAACCTTAGTAGAAATATTTTATAATAAATTGCCCAACCTTATTACCTTATTCTCCCAATAAAGTAATAAGGTTTTTATTTTAGCTGATAGTTTTTCTACTAAGGTTTAAAGAAAAATAATTGCTTTTGTTAGTAAAAAAATAGTTAAGCGAACTGGATAATGTATTGGTGAGGCGTCCAAATGCGGCAAAAAAGTACAGATTTGGACGCCTCACTTTAATATGAAAATTTTAAACTAAAACAATACATTAAAAAGGTTTTGCATTTATGGTGCAAACCCTTTTTTTAATATAACCTTTACGTATTATTATACACTCCAAGTTTGAAAAACCTTCAACTTTCAACTTTCAACCTTCAACTTTCGGTTCAACCTTCAACCCTACCCCTAAGGCTTCGTAATAACCGTTCTCTCACTTACACTCAACCCCATAAAGCACCCAACCACATTATTACCACTTATATAATTTTGTAATAAAACAGGTGTTGAAAAAGGGCCATTATTATTTCTTGCATCCAAATAGCTATCCCAAAAATTGTGGGTGTTTCTGTTTACAGAAGTAAGCATGTAGGTAATGGTGTCGTTATAATTAATTTCCGAAGGGTGTGTAATTCTTATGTACTCTCCGTTTTTAGAATCATCTCTTCCTGGGGCACGGCTTTTAAATAAACCTGCCCAACCAAACCTATTTCTATTTTCGTTATTGCGCCAATAATAAAAGTAGGTATTGCCCAATGTGTCTGGGTCTTTGTAATGGTTTGTAATACGACATTTATTTTCGTTGTCGCTATTCACAAATGGAAAGCCATAGGTTACACTATCCAACCTTACGGTATCGGGCATATTGGTTATACCTGTGTATGCATTGTTTTCGTACAACACATCTAGCTTATAATATTTGCCTACTTTACCTACGAGTGCTTGTGAAGGATTTATAATAGCAAGCGGATCTATGTACAAACCATTAGCAAAAACAGAAGGTAGCAAAGGGCTGCTAACTTCGCTTAAAACTCTTTTAGATGCAGCGTTCCAAACAATATCATTGGCTATAACGCTGCCTTCTGTAATAGAAACCTGCGCATTTTTTACAGGAATACTTTGAAAAATTGGATTAAAATAATCTACCGATTTACTGAGAATAACATATGTGTATTGCGGTGCTTGGTTGCTTATATATGCTTCTACCACTAGCTTTGGAGCTGTGCTAGCCACTTCTATATCAAAATCTTTTTCGCAGCTTAGTAAAAAAATGCTTAATGCAATGGCGAATATTTTTTTCATTTTCTCACACATTTAAAATTTTACATTCCATGTTACACTCGGCACAATTGGAAATAAATATACTTTTTTACCCACTACTTTTTGTGTACCCTCATCTGCACTTAAATAAATAAAAAATGGATTGGTTCTGTTGTAAACATTATAAATACCAAAGTTCCAACTGCTTTTGTAACGCCTAGTCGTTTTAGGTTTTCGTGTATAGGTAAAAGAAATATCTAGCCTATGATAGGCAGGCATTCTAAAATCATTTATTTTATCGTACAAATCTATGTTGGTAAAAATAGGTTGGTTTTCTGTAGTATTGTAGCTAAGGTTGTAGGTGAAACGCCCAACAGGTAGGGTTAATGCATTGCCTGTGCCATATACGAATACTGCAGATGCTTCCCACTTTTTCGATAAAGGATAGTTGGCCACAATGCTTAAATCGTGGGTTCTATCGTACCTGTACGGAAAGGGCTTGCCTCCATTTATGGCATCAAATGTTCTTTCGGTGCGGCTTAATGTATAGCCAACCCAGCCCGTAAGTTTGCCCAATTTTTTATTTAAAAACAATTCAAGTCCATAAGCTTTGCCCTTACCAAAAATCATTTCATTTTCTAAATTGGCATTTAATAAAAGGTTGGCGCCTGGTTTAAACTCTAGTTGGTTACTAAGTGTTTTATAATATACTTCTGCAGAAAACTCATAGGTATTATTTTTAAAATTTTTAAAATACCCGGCTGCAATTTGATTTGCCCTACCCGGCTGTATTCGCTTACTTGCAGGCAACCACAAATCGCTTGGAAAACTTGCATTGCTTGTGGTGGCTAGTTGCAAATATTGTATGGTATTTGCATAAGATAATTTTATACTCCCTGTTTCATTGAGCTTCCAACGCAGGCTTAGGCGTGGTTCAGGATTTTGGTATTGCGCTAAACTTTGTCCTTTTGTATATTTTACTTTTTCTCCAGTTGGAAAACCTTCTCCATCATATATATCTTCTTCTGTAGGACCTACTTGGTTAAAATAACTGTACCGTAAACCTGCTATTAAATTAAGCTCTGGCAACAAATCAACATCTGCACTTACATATCCTGCTAACTCATGCGCATTTTTGTTTTGCAAAATGGTTTCAAAATTGGTAACACCTGCGGTAACACCACCAGCACCTGGTTTAAATGTGTGGTTGATATATTGTACTCCCCATTTTAATTTTAGCCAATCGTATTTTTTTAAATTCCAATCACTCTTAAACTGCCAATCTTTAAGGCCCGATGTAAATAAAAATTGTATGGTACTAAAACCAAACCTACTATCTAATTTAAAGCGATTATATACTACGCCAGTTGTATGACTAAGCCTATTGTTTATTTTTTGTTCCCATTGTAAAGCTGCAATGGTATTGCCCCAGTTGGTATTAAACGTTCTACCGGCACCATCATTGTTAGAAAATGTAAACTCATCTACACCATTAAAAAAATTAAGATTTAACCTGTTTTTTTTATCGATGATATAACTTGCTCTAGCATTTACATCATAAAAGAAATAGCCATTGCCACCAATACGATCTCTTGCAAATGGTTTTGCCACTTGATCAATATATGTGCGCCTTGCATTAACAATAAACGATGCTTTGTTTTTTACAATGGGACCTTCTATGCCTAGTTTGGTAGAAATTAAACCGATACTTGCATTGGTTTTTATTTTTTCCATATCGCCATCTCGGCTATTTATATTTATTACACTGCTAAGCCTACCGCCATATTCTGCAGGAAAGCCACTTTTTAAAACCTCAATACTTTTTATGGCATCGCCATTAAAAACAGAAAAAAAGCCTAATAAATGATTAGGGTTGTACACATTTACGCCATCCAATAATATTAAATTTTGATCTGGTCCACCACCACGTACATATACACCACCACCGCCTTCACCACCATTTTTTATACCTGGCAAAAGGGTAATTGTTTTCAATGGATCTACTTCTCCAAAAATTACTGGTAGCTTGCGTAAAACTTCTGCACTTATGGTTTGTACACCCATTTGATTTACAGAAACGTTTCTACTAGAGCGAACGACTACAGTATTCAATAAACTTTGGCGTTGTTGTAGAACTATTTGTAAAGTAGTATCTGCTGTAAGTGTAAATATCTGAATGAAGTTATAGTGATTTACGGCAGAGGCTGCTATTGTAATTTTCCCCACATTTAGCAATTGATTTACTGTGCCAGTAGTGTCTGCCTTTAATTTTTTGTCATTAATAGAAAGAGAAGCGTTTGGTAAAAGTTGTTCACCATTATCCTTTACAATTATTTTAATGGTTATCTGTTGTGCAAATGCATTAGCATAACTAAAAGTTATACAAATGAACATTAAAACAAAACGATAACTTTTCATGAAAGAGATACGCATTTATTATCAAAAAAGTTTTTAACCCATATTTTGCAATAGGCTTCAAATAGAGGTGGCAGCTTTTTAAAAGGTGTCATCTCTAACTTAAAGTTTATAATAAATTTTGAACTGCAAAATTTGGATTTAATATTGTAAAGTGACGCTGTAAAATTATGCTATTTCAAAGACTTTGTTTTTATCAGTAAAATTGAAAATATTTCGTTGATGGGCTTTGCCGGCTGTAGGCTCTTAAAAGGCTTGCGAGCATGGGAAACATAAAGCGAGGTGCATGTGAGAATGCTTAATACTCTGTAGCATAAATAATTTATTTTAAAGGAGATATTAAAAAAGGTTTTGCATTATTAGTACAAAACCTTTTCTTATTATAATCTTTAAGCATCATCAGAAACTTCAAATCTAAAAACCTTGAACTTTAAACCTTCAACTTTGAAATTTACAACTTCTCCATCAATCCATCTACAATACCATACTCAATGGCCTCTTTGGCATCCATCCAATAATCTCTATCAAAATCTTTCATGATTTGCTCACGGGTTTTGCCACAGTTTTTGGCCAATACATCGGCACCCATTTCTTTTACTTTTTGCATTTGTATGGCCATAATTTCTAGATCGGCACTTACACCTTGCCCACCACCACTTGGTTGGTGTATCATTACTTCGCCACTTGGAAAAATGAAGCGTTTGCCTTTTTCGCCACCACTTAGTAAAATGCTACCCATGCTTGCTGCCATGCCCATGCACACGGTGCTTACAGGCGATGATATCATTTGCATGGTATCGTAAATAACCATACCGCTAGTAACAACTCCACCTGGACTATTTATGTAAAACGTAATTTCTTTGCCTGGGTCTATGGCTTCTAAATACATCAAACGATTTGTGATGTCTTTAGCACTTTTATCATCTACTGCACCCCATAGAAATATTTTACGCTGCTCAATAAATTTTTTATCAAACTGCCAGCCTGACATCATTTTTTCCATAGGACTTTCGGGAAGGTCTTTTGGGTTTTCTTCTTCGTCTTCTAATCTGGTATTTTTGAAATATGCATTCATGTTTTTTATTTTTTAATAAGAGGTTAAAGCAGAAAAAGAGAGGATTGAAATTTTGTTGTTTCTCTTTTTAGTTTTGATGGTTATAATTTTTTTAATTTTCACTGTACATTATCTACTATATAATCTATTGCATAATAAAAGATCAATAGAGATATGCAGATGAAATGTGCGACGCCAATGAAGCTGCCCATAGCTGTTGTTTTTGTTTGGCTAAAAAGCGTTGCTTTTTAGCCCATTGCCCATTGCCCAGTGCAATCTGCCAACTGTTTCTAGTCTTTCTTTTGCTTGCGGGCATTTATCAACAATACTTCGTCCACCAAACCATATTCTTTTGCTTCGGTAGATGTCATCCATTTATCTCGCTTACAATCTTCGGCAATTTTTTCTATTGGCTGCCCTGTATGCAAAGAAATGATTTCGTATAATTCGTGCTTTACTTTTTTTACTTCGTTTACGGTTATTTCTACATCGCTTGCTTGGCCACCTGCGCCTGCGCTAGGCTGATGCATCATTATACGGCTATGCTTAAGCGCTGTACGCTTGCCTTTGGCACCTGCACACATAAGCACTTGGCCCATGCTAGCTGCCATACCAGTACAAATTGTCGCAATATCTGGCGTAATAAACTGCATAGTATCGTACATGCCAAGTCCTGCATACACACCGCCACCTGGGCAGTTGATGTACATTTGTATGTCTCTTACACGATCGGTGCTTTCTAAAAACAACAATTGTGCGGTTACAATGTTGGCCACTTCATCGTTTATTGGGTAACCCAAAAAGATAATACGATCCATCATTAAACGGCTGTAAACGTCCATTACGGCTACGTTCATGGGGCGTTCTTCAATAATGTTGGGTGTGAGATTGGTAATATTGCCCCAATCCGCTAAAGGATTTTGACTCTCAAATTGTTTAGCGTTTATTTTGTTATAACCGCTAAGTGTATTGCTATTTATTCCTTTATGCTTTATGGCATATTTTTCAAATTCGCTATTAAAATTCATTCTGTATAAATTAGGTGAGCAAATATATTGCTTAATTGCTTTCGTTGGTGGCAAAAACTATTCCGAGGAGGATTGTATGACAGAATTGCGGGGAGGAAGAAAGTTACGGGTTTCGGGTTATTGGGTTTCGGGTTATTGAACTTTATAATTATCGTTACTAATTTTTTGCCACAGAAGGCACAGAAACACAGTTTGGGTTATTAAAATTTAAGACTTGTTTGTTTTACTTGTAATTGCAATTTTTTAGGATGTATTTTTCTGTGTTTCTGTGGTATCTGTGGCAATATCTAAATAAAATTCATTCGTTCAAAACCATTACCCAATATGCCTTTATCATCTACTCCTAACCATTTATTGAGTACGGTTGCATATACATTTCTAAAGTCAACTTTGTGTTTGAGGTCGCCTTCGTTTAGATCAGCCAAATCGGGCATGGCATTTAATAGCCCTTTCTGTTTTAGCCCACCACTTATAAAAAACATATTGTTGGCTGTGCCATGGTCAGTACCATTGCTGGCATTTTGAGAAACCCGTCTGCCAAATTCGGAAAAAGTCATCATCAATACGTCTTCAAAACGACCATTGCTTTTCATATCGGTAGTGAATGCTTTTATGGCATCGTTTAACTCATCAAACAATCTTTTTTGCTGCGCTTCTTGCCCAGCATGGGTATCAAAACTGCCAAGGGAAACGTAATACACTTTTGTATTTATATCAGACAATATGAGCGATGAAATGGTTT
Source organism: Ferruginibacter sp. (assembly GCA_031429575.1). GTDB lineage: Bacteria > Bacteroidota > Bacteroidia > Chitinophagales > Chitinophagaceae > Ferruginibacter. Next base: position 800 of record JANOZW010000248.1, on the reverse strand, counting down.
TTAAATCTTTGCCCAAAGAGGTATTGGGATATGCTTGTGATGTAGGGTGCAATTTGCTTTGTTGAAAAATATAATCGGCACTGCTTAGTGTTTCGCTCATTGTTTTGTAGAGATAGTCCACCGTTTCTTCTGTTTTTGTATGTGCCGTATTTATGTCTTTAAAGAATTTTTCTTTGCTGCTGCTGTATAATCTGCGTGGGTCTTTAAATGCCAAACCTTTGTTTTCTTTTCCCTTCAAAGCTAGGCTCAGCATGTCATCTAGCTCTAATGCTTGTGTTGGCTTATCACAGCCTTTGCATTGTGCATCTAAGTATCTCCCTATCCAGCCAGTATTTACATACTCACTGCTAGCGCTAGCACTATGCCAAATATCCATACTCCGAAAATGCGAACGATCAGGATTTGGATAGCCAACACTGTTCATTATAGAAAGACTCCCATCATCATACAAATCTTTAAATGCATCAAGAGATGGATGCAAACCAACTGCATCTGTTAGGCTCAAAGCTTTGTCTTTAGCAATGCCAATCGTTTTTCTTTCTTTATAATAAATATCGTTGCTGATTGGTATAACGGTGTTGAGCCCATCGTTGCCACCGCTAAATTGTATAACGACTACTACCTTGTTTCCTGCTGGCACATAGTTTGGCTTTTCAAATGCTTTTAAAAATTTAGGCATCATTAACGATGCTGTGGCTAGGGAGCCTATTTGTAGGAATTCTTTGCGTTTGAATAACATAAAAAAGATTTAAAGCCCCCTAAATCCCCCGAAGGAGGACTTGTGAACTTCGTGAATGTTT
>JANOZW010000247.1:0-4774 GCA_031429575.1 Ferruginibacter sp. | reverse complement strand
ACTTGTTTTGCACCGCTATTATCTGCTACGTTTAGTCTGCTTTCTTGCTGAATCATTTTTGTTTATTTAGTATCTAGTATTTAGTACTTAGTACTTAGTATCTAGACTAGTTCTCAATTGTTAATGTTCTTATCTTAATACTGAGTACTAAGTACTCAATACCTTATTTAACTTTCTCTACAACTTCTACCAATCTCCAACGCTTCAATTTGCTGATAGGACGAGTTTCCATAATCTTTACAGTATCGCCTATGCTGCACTCATTCTTTTCATCATGCGCATGAAACTTAGAAGTCTTTTTTACGAACTTACCGTACAAAGGATGCTTCACTTTTCTTTCGATAGCAATAGTGATGGTTTTATCCATTTTGTTGCTAGTAACTACACCTGTTCTTGTTTTTCTTAAATTTCTTACTATGTTATCTTCCATTGTTATGCTTTTTTATTGGTGCAATTAAGCGCCAATCTGTGTTTTTCTTAATTGAGTTTTCAAACGTGCTATATCTCTTCTCAAGGCACGAATGCTTTGAGGATTTTCAAGAGGAGCAATTGCGTGAGCGAAAGTTAATTTCTTCATACGCATTTCATCTTCTTTAATCTTAGCCGTCAAATCTGCCTCCGATAATCCTTTAAGGCTATTTGCAAAATCATTAGTTTTAGACATCTTTCTTAATTTGAACTTTCAAAATTTGAGGTATCGATTAATTTTTCGATAACCCTGTTTATTTTTTATGCTACGAAATCTCTGCTTACAATAAATTTTGTAAGGATAGGTAATTTTTGAGCCGCAAGTGCAAATGCATGCTTTGCTGTTTCCATTGGTACACCATCCGCTTCAAATAAAATACGACCTGGTTGTACAATAGCTGCCCATCCTTCTGGGTTACCTTTACCTTTACCCATCCTTACCTCTGCAGGCTTAGCGGTAATAGGCTTATCAGGAAATATTCTAATCCAAACGTTTCCTTCTCTTTTCATAGCACGAGTCATTGCCTGACGAGCACTTTCAATTTGTCTGTTTGTCAATTGTACACTAGCCAACGCCTTCAAACCAAACGTACCAAAAGCTAATGTAGCTCCACGCTTAGTATCGCCCTTCATTCTGCCTTTCTGCGTTTTCCTGTGTAGTGATCTTTTCGGTGATAACATCTTTCTTTAATTTGCCAATTTGAAAATATGCCAATGTGCCAATTTCTGTACACTGAACATTTTTATTTTTGATTGCTTATTTTGCAAATTTTCCTATTTGCAAATTTTCACATTAATTTTATCTTCTTCCACCACCACCGCCTCTACGGTCATCTCCACCTCTTCCACCACCTCTTCTATCATCACCGCCACGTCTGTCATCTCTTCTATCAAAACCACCTTGTCTTCCACCTTCTGCACCTTCGTTTTTACCACCTGCCAATACGTTAGGGTTTAAATCTCTTTTACCTAATACTTCTCCTTTACAGATCCATACTTTGATACCGATTTTACCATAAACAGTAAGCGCAAATATGCTAGCGTAGTCAATATCCATACGTAATGTATGCAATGGCGTACGACCTTGTTTAATTTCTTCGCTACGAGCAATCTCCGCTCCACCTAAACGACCACCAACTTTAATTTTAATACCTTCCGCACCCATACGTAATGCTGAAGCTATTGCCATTTTAATAGCACGCTTGTAACTAATACGATTCTCTAATTGACGAGCAATAGTATCTCCTACAATGGCAGCATCCAACTCCGGACGGCGTATTTCTAGTATATTTATTTGTACATCTTCTTTACCGCACAATTTTTTCAACTCTTCTTTAATTCTATCTACCTCACCACCACCTTTACCTATAATAATACCAGGCTTAGATGTATGGATAGTAACAATCAATTTGTTAAGCGTACGCTCAATTACAATTTTTGAGATTCCACCCTTATTGATACGAGCGTTCAAATAATTTCTGATACGATCATCTTCAATTAATTTTTTAGCGTAATCTTTTTTGTGAGCGTACCAGTTACTGTCCCAACCTCTTGTTATTCCTAACCTAGCACCAATCGGATTTGTTTTCTGACCCATAGTATTTATTTAGCTTCCGAATTTTCGGAATTAATTTTATTATGCTGTTTCTGTGTTTGCTTTTTTCTTAGTAGCTGTTTTTTTAACAGCTGGTTTCTTTGTTTCTGCTTTAGCTTCAGTAGCTACTTTTGCAGTTTTTACAACTGGTTCAGCTGCTGTATCTACAAAAACAGTTACATGGTTGCTACGCTTACGAACTCTGTAACCACGACCTTGTGGTGCAGGGCGCATACGCTTAATAACTCTTGCTGCATCTACAAAAATAGTTTTCACTATTAATTCGCTTTCATCTGCACCTTCATTTTTAGCTTTCCAATTGCTTATTGCAGAAAGTACAAGCTTACGAAGTGGAACTGAAGGATGCTTAGGGCTATGCTCTAAGATTGCAAGGGCTTTTTCTACTTTCATACCACGAATAAGATCTGCTAACAAGCGCATCTTTCTTGGTGATGTAGGTTCATTATTTAATTTTGCTACTGCTTCCATTTTATTATTTAGTTATTAGTTATTGGTTAATAGTTATTGGTTTTTGAAAACTGCTAACTGCTAACTGCCAACTGATTTTATCCTTTTTTATTTGAGTGACCTCTAAAGTTTCTTGTTGGTGCAAATTCACCTAATTTATGACCTACCATAAACTCTGTTACATAAACAGGAATAAATTTATTTCCATTATGTACTGCAAAAGTTTGTCCAACGAAATCTGGAGATATTGTGCTTCTACGACTCCAAGTTTTAATAACACCTTTTTTGCTTTTCCCCTCACCCATTGCAAGAACTTTTGCTTCAAGCTTTGCTTCTATGTAAGGACCTTTTTTTAACGAACGACTCATAATTTCAATGTGAAAATGTGAAAATGTGCAAAAGTGCAAATATTCACCTATTATAAAATTTTGTTTATTTGTTAGTCAGAGACTAACCATTTTAACTTTGGCATTTGCATTCCGATGGTTATCGGAACAAATTTGCCTATTTTATTACTTACTTAATTTCTTACCGTTTTTACGTTGGATAATCATTTTATCTGATCCTTTTCCACGTGTACGAGTAATTTGACCTTTAGCATATTTACCTTTACGGCTACGTGGATGACCTCCAGATGCTCTACCTTCACCACCTCCCATCGGGTGATCTACTGGGTTCATCGCTACCGCTCTTGTACGTGGACGAATACCTTTCCAACGATTACGACCTGCTTTACCAGCACTTTCCAAACTATGATCGCTGTTTGAAACAACACCAACAGTTGCGTAACAATTTATTAAAACTCTTCTTAACTCACCACTTGGCATTTTAAGAATAGCATATTTTTCTTCTTTGTTGCTCAATTGAGCTGATGTACCTGCACTTCTTACTAAGATACCACCTTGGCCAGGTTGCATTTCAATATTGTGAACGTTGGTACCAAGTGGCATGTTTTTAAACATTAATGCATGACCTAATTCTGGTGCTACTGCATCTCCGCTGATAACTGTTTGACCAACCTGTAATCCTGCTGGTGCAATGATGTAACGCTTCTCCCCATCAGCATACGCTAACAAAGCGATGAATGCTGTACGGTTTGGATCGTACTCAATTGTTTTTACCGTAGCAGGTATGTCTTTTTTATTTCTTTTGAAATCAATAAGACGATACATTGTTTTATTACCACCACCCATGTAGCGCATACTTCTGCGACCATCTGAGTTACGACCTGCAGTATTCTTTTGCTTTTCAAGCAAACTTTTTTCAGGTTTGTTGGTAGTAATTTCTGCATACGCATTACCAATTCTCCATCTAGTACCTGCCGTGGTTGGTTTGTATTTTCTAAGTGCCATTTTTATTAATCTTTTTTTGTCAAAACTTTGCGGTGCTGACCACCATTCTTTAAAAATAGTATTGAGTATTTAATACTTAGTACTTAGATAGCTCAATGTTTTTGTCTTAGTACTAAGTACTAAATACTTTTTATCTCTTATCCTGCAGTAAAAACGTCAATTGTTTCGCCTTGTGCTACAGTTACGGTTGCTTTTTTCTTAGCTGGTTTACGACCAACAATGAATCCTGCTTTAGTATATTTTGCTTTAAGTTTAGAAGGAACTACCGAAGTATTTACTGCTTCAACTTGTACACCATAGAACTGCTCTACAGCTTTTTTTATTTCTAATTTGTTTGCCTTTCTATCTACAACAAATGTGTAACGATTCATTTTCTCTGCTTGCTTGTTAGCTTTCTCAGATAAAACTGGCTTTATTAATATGTCTGAAGGTTTCATAATTCAAAATTTGCAAATGTGCAAATTTGCACATTTGCAAATTCATACATCGAGTTTATTATTTTTTTATGCTTCTGATGCTACTGCTTCTTCTGTAAACAATTTAGCTGCGCTTTCAGAAAGTACTAATACGTTTGCATTTAAAATATCGTACGTATTCATATCGCTGATAACAGTTCCATTTGCACCTGGTACATTACGAAGACTTAAATAAAAGTTATCGTTGTATTCTGGTACTACAAACAAAGATTTTTTACGACCCATGTTTAAGCTTTTCAATACACCTGTAAACGTTTTTGTTTTTGGTGCATCCATTTGCATATCTTCTAAAACGATAATGTTATTATCTTTTGCTTTGTAAGACAATGCACTCATTTTTGCCAAATCTTTTACCTTACGGTTCAATTTGATATCGTATTTGTGCGGCTTTGGACCAAAGATAGTACCACCACCTT
>JANOZW010000246.1:0-16732 GCA_031429575.1 Ferruginibacter sp. | reverse complement strand
ACCATGACGGTTAGAGGTACCATCAATAAATTCGGATGCATTACATTCATTGCCTGAATCATCACCCTGCCTTGTTCGTGTTTTCTACCTGCTCTCCCTCTCACTTGTTCCAGCAATTGAAAAGCTCTTTCGTTTGCCCTAAAATCGGCAAAACTTAACAATCCATCTGCATCCAACACACCTACTAAATTTACTTTATCAAAATCCAACCCTTTTACCACCATTTGTGTTCCTATCAAAATATCGAGACGATGTTGTTCAAATAAATGAATGAGATTGTCATGCGCCGTTTTGCCTCGCACACTATCCACATCCATACGGGCAATACGAAATTTTGCAAAATCATTTTCTAATTGTTCCTCTATTTTTTCTGTACCAAAGTTTTTTTCTAACCATACATTGGTACCACATCTTATACAAGTAACCAATTTTGGATAGGTGCTGCCGCAATAATGGCAATGCAATTTGTTGCTGTATTTGTGTAGCGTGAGCGATACATCGCAATGCACACATTGTGGCAAGTGTCCGCATGTACCGCATATCAAATAAGGGTTGTAGCCTCTCCTATTTTGAAACAATATTACTTGCTTATCTGATTCCACCGTTTTTTGTATGGCTTCTTTCAGCTGCGGGCTTATCATTACTTTGCCCTTTTCTTTTTGTACTACTTGTGTGGTATTTATAATTTCTATGGCTGGTAATTTTATACCACCAAAGCGTTCGTTCAATTCTACCAAACCATATTTTTTTTGCTTGGCATTGTAATACGTTTCTAAAGATGGTGTGGCACTACCCAATAAAATTTTTGCGCCAAACAATGAGCCATAAAAAATAGCGGCATCTCTTGCATTGTAGCGTGGTGCAGGGTCTTGTTGTTTGTAAGAGGGATCATGCTCTTCGTCCACTATTACCAAACCCAATTCTTTAAAAGGCAAAAACAACGAACTTCTTGCACCGAGTACAATTTTTATTTCGCCAGTGCGTATTTTATTCCAAAGCTCAATACGTTCTTGGTTGTTAAATTTAGAATGGTAAATGGCAATGTTGCCGCCAAAATGCTTTTGTAATCTGCGAATAATTTGTGCTGTTAATGCTATCTCTGGCAAAAGATATAACACTTGCTTGCCTAGCGTAAAATATTCTTCAATTAATTTTATATAGATTTGAGTTTTACCACTGCTTGTAACACCATGTAGCAAGCAAACATTTTTTCCTGTAAACACGTCTCGTACTTCTGCAAGAGAATTTGCTTGTGCTTTGCTCAATGTAAAATCTATCTCTACTGATTTTGGTAATGTTTTTATTCTATCAATACTTCTTTTTTCTACAAGCAAAATATTTTTATCCACCAACCCCTTTATTTGCGCAGGTGTAGCGCCAGCTTTTTTTAGCAAAGCAGTTTGCGATACTTCACCTTCCGTTTTATTCAAATACAAAAATGCCAACAATAATTCCATTTGTTTTGGCGCACCTTTCCATTCGTTTAATAGTGGCGCTAGTGCTTCTTCATTTGTATATTGATGATGTAGCAATACATAGCTTTCTTTTTTTACTTTGTATTTTTCGGTGAGGTCTTCTCGTATGTAACAAACATTTTTTTCTATCAGTCTTTTTATTACAGGATATACATGTGTGGCATCTAATACTTGTTGCACTTCTGTAATGCTGAGTTCGGTTTTTAACTGCAGCGCTTCTGCTATTAAATACTCTTCATTTCCAAGGTCGCTAAAATCTTCTCCGTAAGCCTCGTTAAAAATCAATACTGTTTCGCTACTTAGTTTAAAATTAGCAGGCAATGCCGCTGCCATTACTTCACCTTCGGTACACATGTAGTATTCGCTCATCCATTGCCAAAGTTGCATTTGCTGTGGATATACTAACGGCGCATCGTCCAATACATTTAAAATATTCTTTGTTTTGTATTCTGGCTTTGTTGTAATAATTTTTTTTACAAGTCCTGCGTATTTTTTATTTTTTCCAAATACTACTTCTGCCCTGCAGCCAGCATTTGCTTGCGCCAGCAAGTGCTCCGGTACTGCATACGTATATACATTAGGCAGCGCAAGCGGAAGAATTATTTCCGCCCAATGTGTGGGTTGGGGTTCATTAAAATTTAATTCGTTTTCTTGCATAACCTCACCCTCGGTCCCTCTCCATAGGAGAGGGAGGCCAAGCTTTTGTTTTTCAATTAATCTTTTGTAATAACAATTTTTTCATTAGTTCTTTATTCAGCATCCTAAAGCCTGACCAAAAATTATTGTAATGTCAGTCAGGACCACAAAGGAAAAGCTTCGCTTTATTTTTTTGCCGAGAAGTCGGTAAGACGTTTTTACATTAAACGTCTTACCGCCTTTCCAACAATACTATGCATCAATAATTAAAGGCGGGAGGTAGGTTTTGCTTCGCAAAAAAAGTTTGCCCAAAGGCTCCAAGACACAAAGAGAAAAAGCTTCGCTTTTTAGTGCAAACTTTCAACCTTGAACTTTCAACCTTGAACCCCTATCCAACTTGCTTTATAACGAACCAGTCCTTCCTCCATTTCATCATATACTTTTTGTTTTAATAATTCTACATCTTTACCTGGCAATAATTCTGGCAAAAATACTGCACGAGATTTACCAGGTGTTAAACTAAAAATACTTTTATAATTGAGTCTATCGTATGCATCTAAAAAAAGTACGGGTTGTATGGGCACTTGCATTTCAACAGCTATTTTAAAAGCACCATTGTAAAATTCTTTCAATGGTTTGTTCGTCATATTAAACGTACCCTCTGGCGATAATACAATAGAAATATTTTTAGACAAAATACTTTTCAATTGCTTCACACTTTTTGCCCTAGCAGCATCACTTGCTCTGTCCACCATCACTGCAGCTTTTCTATAAATATATCCAAACACTGGCACTTTGGCCATTTCTGCTTTTGCTAAAATACGGATAGGTTCATTTCTAAAAGCCTTCATCATTATTGGAATATCAATGTACGATAAATGATTAAACACATACACCACTGCATGATCTTTTGCCTTGGGCACTTCAAAAATATTTTTGTGATACATGCCCCAAAATAAGAAAACCGCATCTGCCCAAATTCTGCAAATGCTGTACATCATATTACCACCTTTTATTCTGCCAAAAAAAGAAGCAATAACAAAAAATGGAAATAGCAATAACATCACCACAATAAAGATGATGAATGCATACATACTATAAATGGTACCGATAATTTTTCTCATATAACTTTGCCAAACACGAATATACAAATACATTTTTTAGCTTGATGTTGGTTTCATAAAGTTGAATGATAATCTTCTCACAAAATATCCTCTACCAAATATGCATTACCATTTATGTCTACACTTTCATGTGTACACAATCCCATAAGCTTTACGCCCAATGGGCTTCGTGGGCTAATTGCAATTACCGAAATATCATCTACCACTGCTTTGCCCAAAGCCACACTAATATAAAAGTACCCCTTGTTTGTTTTTACCAAACTGCCTTGTACAATTTTTGTGGTGTTTGTAATGTTTTCTAATTTTTCTATGGCTGCTTTTTGTTCTAATGCTTCTTGCAATTGTGTGCGTTTATTGGCTTGCTCTATTTGCAGCATAGCAAGGGCAGTTTCATGTTTATCGCCTGCGGTACTTTTGGTTTCGTTTGCGCCACTTTCTTTTAGGTCTGCAAGGGTTTGTTGTAGCAGGGTTATTTTAGTAGTGGCTGCGTGTAAGTAGTGGTTGTATATTTTCTGTTTAAGCATCATGAAAAGTAAAGATACAGATACAAAGTTTTTATTACATAATAAACCTATGCGCTTTTTGAAGTAGCTATCGTTTTACTTTATTAGAAAATAGGCTTTGCAAAGCTATTTGTTAGCATTGCAAAACCTATGACTTATGCCCAATTATGGTTATGAGCTTTTATCCTTCACGCTCAAAAAATATTTTTTTCTAGTTAAGGCTCCCACAACTGAATTTTATTTCCTTCAATATCTAAAATATGAATAAATTTCCCATAATCATAAGTCTCAATGTTGTCTAATATAGTTACATTTTCTTTTTTCAGTTCTTTCACCAATGATTCTAAATTTTCTACCCTGTAGTTTATCATAAACTCCTTTGTAGAAGGCTCAAAATATTTTGTATTTTCTGGAAAAGGGTTCCATTGGGTAAGTCCCTTTTTAGTACTTTCCTCGCTTTGAAGCCATTCAAAGCTTGTGCCGTATGGGGTTGTGTCAAAACCAAGGTGTGTTTTATACCATTCGTTAATGGCTATTGGGTCTTTACATTTAAAAAAGATGCCACCAATACCTGTTACTTTTTTCATTTTATTTTTTTATTTATTTTATTGAATAATTATTTCATTGAAAGCAAAATTGAAACTGATTGATTAAGCAAATCGGCTAAAAAAATTTGCTCATTAAATTATCTGTATGCACAACATTATGTATTTTCCTTTATTTTCTTTTTTAAAATTAAGGAACTTATAAGTGTAACAATTAGCCCCACAGGTATAATTTCTGAATACGTTATTAACGCATTAAAGAAAGGGTTTTTATACATTTCAGAAAAACTCGCCATTTCCTTGGTTTGTTTAGCCATTTCAATTTCGCTAGCGCCACTAGCCTTCAATTTTTCTAACATATGAGCCACATACTTTTCACCAAAATCTGGTATAAAGAAATAATAATCTATAAGCCATACAATAACATACATGGTAGAAGCTATTAATGTAATAAAAAGACCAATTTTAAAAGCTTTACCAAAAGGGATAATACCGTTGTTGTACTTATCTCTATAATTTTTTATACCCACAAAAATAAGCGAGAAAGCTAGCAGCATGCTAGCATAGCCATATATCATTCCATTTTCAAAATTGCCAGTAGATGTATAAATAGCCATCGTTATTATCATCATTGCCGAAACAATGCCCCCAGCAATTAATCCGCATACAATTACAATCTTTTTCATTTTTTTAAGATTTGGTTTACAATACCGTAAAATTGAAACTTTAGATGCAAACAAGCCTCATACTTTAGAGTGATTTTTAGTTTTAGCAGACATTTTCATACCAAAGCATGAGCATTATGCTATCAGACTTAGCCTTTTTGCCATTTCCACAGCCTGTGTTCGGCGTTTTACATCCATTTTTTCGAAAAGATTAGATGTATGTGTTTTGATGGTATGTAAAGAAACAAATAATCGATCTGCTATTTCTCCGTTGCTAAAACCTTCCGCCATTAATTGCAGCACTTCCAATTCTCTTTTGCTTAGGCACAGCTTAGCTACTTCTTTTTCGTTTAAGCAAAAAGGAACATTATTATTTATATAAATTTCTTTTTCTACAACAATTGTTTTTATTTTTGGCTTGGTAAGTTTAAGGGTAAGCCAAATACCCAATGCGGTAAAAATAATGGCAATAGCGCCAATGTAAATTTCAAAAGCGTGGTCGAAAATAATAAAACGCAACTCTAGCCACCTCAATAAAAAAAGAAGCACTGCTAAACTTGTACCGTAGGCAAGGATAACTTTGTTTTTGGAGAAAAATGTGGGTATAGTCATTGCCAAGGTTTGATTGTTTAAGTTTTTTATATTTCAAATGTAAAGTATTTTTTATTCTAAGATTAATCTCTTGTGATGTTTCCTGCCAGCGAAAAAGTCTACAAAATTTGTTGCTATAGGAATAAAAAATGCTGCTCACATTTAGTGGGCAGCATAAAACTACATTATTTCCAAATTTATTAAGCTAGCTTTTGTTTGCTTCCTCCTCTACATTCTTTCTCTCTTCTTCTGTAACCTCAATATCTCGTTTCAAAATATAACGAATAACGGCAGCACCCCCTTCTGTAATGGTAAAAGCATTTACCAATTTCCAACCTTGAGAGCTCATATAGTTTAACGCCTCTACAGCTGTATTAAACTTTTTGGCTTTTCCATTTTCATCCTTTACCCTATTATCTTTAAAACTAAACAGCTTTCGTGGGCTACCATAATCAATATCTATGTTTACTTTATTACTTAGCAAGCGAGGCATTATGTTTAATGAACAGTACTGCTCAATTACTTTTGAAGAAATATTTTGCTGGCTATAACAGCATGGGCTCGTAGTAAGTAGGAAAATTAAAAGAGTTGTTGTTTTCATTTTTTGGTTTTACAGTTTTATAATTATTAGTATCCTGATACAAATATATCTATTTTCTAACCTTCTTTATTTCGGGATAACGTTTTGTAATCAATAAAATTGTGTAATACATTTTTGTTAATATCCCTTTTAAGTTCTTTATTTTACGTTTCTAGGTATTTACAATTAGCTTTATTTTTTTACTTTATAATTAATAACTTCTCGTTTCTTTCACCTCCCACCTATATCTGCTATTTACTGGCTCAGTTATATTCATCATGTTTACATGAGCTTCTACCATACTGTTCCTCATTTGTCTAAATGATTCTTTACTCATATCTGCTTGCATGTTTAATCTCATAAACTCAAGTTTCCACTCTACTTCACCCATGTTTGCTGCATAATCTGCAAACTCTTTTATTCTTGCTTGTGCAAAAGGCTTTACTGCAGGACAATAATAAACAACCTCTTTGGCCCAATCTGCTAGTGTGCTCAATTTATTGTAATTGGTGGAGTAACCATCTAAAGAATATCTTTTTGTAAGTCTAAGAGAATTCCAGTTTGAAGATGCTTGCAAAAGCATTGCTTGCACATTTCCATAATCATACTCTGACTTTTGCCCATTTTGTTCTTTACTCCAAGCAGCTAAAATCATTGTTTTCATCTGCTCTCTTTTTTCTTCATTCAGCACAATAAATTCTTTATTGGCCACCATATTTATTTTATACGCTATCCACTCTGCAGCAGCATCAATGTATTGCTGTGTAAATTTTGATACAAATACTTTGCCCTCTGCAATGGGTGTTTCATAAGCCGTTATTTTATTCCATAAAAAAACACATTCTTTATCTCCTTCTTGGGCTGACTTTTTTATTATTCCCCTAAGGCTATTGGGTTGCCAATTTCCTAATATACCAGACATACCTACATCCATAATATCACTGTTGGTTCTTGATGACAACTCCATAAAAATAGCATACCAATCTTTATTACGTATCGTTTGTATATCTTTTACCCAATAATTAATATTTCCACGTTGCCGCTCATTAGTGTTCCACATATCAATTATTATTTGTTCATACATTTTTCTTTCCGCATCCGTAAAGCGCATTTCAAAGTGCCATTCCATTTGCATTACATAATCGTTCAATATGCTTTTTTGCATTACGGGGTTTGTATTAGTAACTATACCATCTTTCTCCGCAGGCAATTGATATATTTTACCTAAAGCAACGGGCTTTGTAATTTTTTGTGATTGTGCTTTACAGGAAAAATTTATTAATACAATAAGCAGTATTGACAGTGCTTTCATGATTTTTATTTTATTTTATTAATTATTGTTTCGTTGTAATTTACATATGCATCTATCACATATTCTTTTAACTCATCGTAAGAAACGGTTAGGGCTACAGCAGAAATAACAATAGGGCTGCCAAAACCTGTATGATTTGCCTGTAACATTTTTCTTACCATAAAGCTTGTTTCTAATTCTATATATTCCTTAGGGTTATCTACTAATACAACCAAACTTTTGGTGCCTTCAAATGTCCATTCTTTAAATCCTACAATATCTTTCCAACTAATTAGCCCAAGTTTAGCAGCATTACTATTATCATAAAAACCTTGGCTTGTTATGCTAAATCCTGCATTTTCACTTTTGTTTTTTTTAATAGCATGTAACATGGTAAAAATGAAAAAAAATATACCCGCAAGTCCACCGTATTTTGATATTATTTTTACTGCCTCGTTATTGTCTCCAATCCACTCGGCTTTTAAAAACATAAAAATGCTAAACATAATAAAGAATATGGAAGTCATTATAATCCATGTCAATTTTTTTTTGCTAAGTGGAATGTTGATGGTGGTATTCATTATTTGTTGTGATAATTTCATCATAAAAATAACAAACCATTATACAGAAGTAATACTGAAAAAGTAGTATTTTATTTTTCTCTACCGTAATATTTATTCACCGCTTCGGTACGGCTATTTACATGAAGTTTTTCGTAAATATTATACACATGTTTTTTTATCGTTTTACCACTAATAAAAATTCTATCTGCCGTTTGTTGGTAGGTTAATCCTTTGGCCAATAATTCCAGTATCTCTTTTTCTCTATCGGTTAAATGAAAGTCTTCTTTTTCTATAGAAATATTGCTTTGAAACTGTTTTACAATTTTACGGGCTATATCACTACTCATTGGGCTTCCGCCATTGTGCAAATCTTTAATAGAATTTATTAATGTATCACTGTTACTTCTTTTTAAAATATAACTGTTGGCGCCTGCGGCAAGAGCATCAAATATTTTTTCATCTTCGTCATATACCGTACAAATCATAAATTGTACTCTTGGACAAAGTGGTTTTAATTGTTTTATACACTCAATACCATTTATTCCAGGCAAATCAATATCCATTAATACCACATCTGGTTGTAGTTCGGGTATTTCTTTCAATGCATCCTCTCCATTTACAAATGCACCAATACATGCACATTCCGCAGCATCATTTACCAATATTTTTAATGACTCACGTATGTCTTTTCTATCTTCAACAATGCAAACAGTTATTAATTGTGGCAACATAGTTTAGTAAGTTAATTTTATTAATGTGCCATTGTTATTTTCAATGGTAAATTTTCCACCAATATCTTCCATTCTTTTCTTCATATTACCAAGACCATTTCTAAATTGTGGCAGCGTTTCAAAATCTATTCCTTTACCGTTATCTTTAATTTCTATATGTAACCCATCTGCCATATTTACCTGCATAATTACTTTTTTTGCATTGCTGTGTTTTACAATATTATTCATAGCCTCTTTAATGGTTAAATAAATGTTTCGCCTTGCAGTGCCATCTAGTGGCTGATATTCGTTCATTTGTTTTTCAGAAAACTCAAGTTCAATATTGGCATCTTGTAAAAAATTGTTTGCAAATTTGCGTACGTAGGCTATCAAACTATTAGCCGTATCATTGCTTGTATTTAATGCCCAAATAATTTCATTCATTTTATCTACCATATCAGCGGAGGTATCACTTATTTTATTTACCTCGGGATTACTATTTGTATCTAGTCTTTTTTTAAGTACTTCTGTTAATAGAGAAATGGAAGTGAGTGAAGAGCCGAGCTCATCATGTATTTCTTTGCTTATTCTTGTTCGTTCTTGTATTTGTCCTTCTAAAGATGATTTTATGGCAATAAACTCGTTTTCATTTTTTAGCAAAGCAATGTCTTTATTTTTTAACTGCTGCTTTTTTCTATAATATAAATAACCCAATAAAGATGAAATGAAGAGTACCAGCGCTCCAAGGCTAATAAAAGCAATCCGCTTATTTTTATTGAGATTGTTAATTTCCAAGATTTTTATTTTAATATCTCTATCATTAATCAATTGCTGCTTTTCATTATCATATAATAAAGAATCCATTTGCGAAAAGGCCGTTTTTACTTCAACAGAATTTAAGGAATCTTTATAATCCATAAGCTGGTTAAGGTATTTTGTTGCTTTTGAATAATCTCCGTTAAATGTGTAATACTCAGCCTTAGCCTCCAAATAATCACTCAAATCTGTTTCTGAATCAATGTATTTTTCAGCTTGTAACAACAATAATTTAGCCTTTTCTAAACTACCAAGTTTAATATAAGTACTTGCTGTTTTACTTAGATGTTGTAATGTGAAAAATTCTAATTGATATTTATTTTTTATGGATGTAGCCCATTGGAAATAATACAATGATGAATCATATTTTTTCCAATCAAAATACAAAGCACCAAGGTTATGGAGCATAATAAATTGATGAATTGTATTAAGTTCAGTAAACTTTTTATTATTTAAAACGGCTTTGTAAATAGAACTAGCTTCAGATAAATTTGTGGCGCCATATAAAAGATTTGCATATGCCACTTTACTAGTTAAAATTTGTACCGAGTCATTTAATTGTTCGTTGATATAAATTGCTTTTTGAGCATATGCTAAACCCTTTGTAAAAGCTTTTTGTTCGTACAGTAAACTGGCCGTATTTTGATAAACCCTACCTAAATTTTTTCTATTATTTGTTTCTTCAAAATAAGGTATTGATTTAGTGTATAAGTTTAATGAAGCAGGAATTTGATATTGGTACTGTTTTGCAATGGCCATCGTAAAATAACCATAGCCCTTAAACTGTTGTTTGTTTATTTTATCAGCATACAATAAAGCATTGTTTCCTAATGTATATACACTATCTATTTTACCAAGCACTAATAAAGGATCAGCATTGTATTTTAAACCAACAAAATATCCACTGTCGTAGCGAATATTTTGTGCTATAGAAATTGCCCTTCGTGCAAATAGTAAAGAAGAGTCAGGATTAATGGAAACATACGCAGCACTAATTCGATAGAGGGTATTCACTTTTACACTATCATTTTTAGGTAAGTTTTTAATGTAATAATTGGCACTGTCTTCACTCAATGCTTTTTGTGCAATCGTATTTAGATTACAGAAAAAAATACAAACTATAAATAAATAAAAATGTAGCATGCAATAAATTTACGTTAAAACAGCAATATCCTTGTACTGAAAAAGTAGTAGTAGCTTTTATTTGTACATTCATTAGACTTAATATAAAGATAAAAATAAGATGGCTTGCATAAAATATCTGAAATAGATCAAAATGTTTTTTCGTCTTATAACAAAGAAATTATTATGCTGTTCTAGATAAATGGCGCAAAAAAGGGTGGACATTTATTGACTTAAAAAGGATGCCAAAAGCAATGTTTGTAAATGCATTAAAGATTGCATATAATGAAGTAGCTCCCAAAAAATTAAAAAATAATTTTCAGTAAATCTCTAAAAGTTTACTTAAAAACACACTTACATATTATTATAAAATAAATATTGTAGAAGTTTTTCTATTACGATAAATCCAAATATCTTGCTGTTCCCTAACACTCCCTAAGCATGAATTTAAAAACATTGGTAGTAATGTTTTTCATTACTATTTCTTTCTCTTTATGTGCATCTGCACAGCCCATGTATGTTCGCCCAATAGTATTTGATGATGATGAAATGACGAGACAAGCAGATAGTTTGAAAAGTTTATTTGTGCAGCAAGGTTTTGTAATGGTAAGGGAGGCTACCATAGAAATGAAAAGCCAGTACGAAAAACCCATTATTCTTCCATTAACAGAAGGTACATGGTATCGTGTTATATTTATTGGTGATAAATCATCTAAGCTATACGAAGTGCGTATGTATGACTGGAATGAGAAACGAGTGGTATATCAAAAACAAAAAGCAAAAGACCTAGATGGTAATATTATAAACTACGATTACGTTCCCCGCTTTAGTGAATATCATATGATAAAACCAGTACAAGTAAACAAAACCAAAAGCGAAGTAAACGGGCGTATGCTCTTATTTAAAAAGCTGATTAAAGTATAATTCATATAACTTTAATCAGCTTTGCTTTTTTTAAAATAGTCCGTATTAATCCCTTCTAGAAGTATAAATTAAAATATACTGCACCAGCATAGCAATAGATGCTAATGCCGCTACTACATAAGTCATAGCTGCCCAGTTAAGAGCATCTTTTGCTTTTGTATGCTCTTCTGGTTTTGTAATGTGTGCATTGTCTAACCATACTAGTGCACGTTTACTAGCATCAAACTCTACAGGCAATGTAATTACAGAAAATAGTGTAGAAGCAGCAAATAAGAAAATACCTGCCAACAATATTTTTGGGTTACCCCCACCAAAGCCCATAATACCAAGCCCCGCCATTATTACCCATTGAGAAAGTGTGCTACTTATTTTTACTGCGGGTACAAGCTTGCTCCTCAATGTGAGCATGCTGTATGCTGTAGCATGCTGCACGGCATGCCCACACTCATGTGCAGCTACCCCAGCTGCAGATACTGATCTTCCTTCAAATACGTCTGGGCTAAGGTTTACCGTTTTATTAGCGGGGTTATAATGGTCACTCAAAAACCCTCCTACAGATACTACTTGTACATCGAATATACCATTGTCACGCAACATTTTTTCTGCTATTTCTTTTCCGCTTAGCCCGCTCGATGTAGGTACTTGGCTATACTCTTTAAACTTGCTTTTTAATTTATATTGTGCTAGCATGCCTAAAAGCATAAATATTACAGATACTAGCATGATACCTCCTGTCATTTTTACTTATTTATAGGGGTTAAATAATGCATAAAATTACAATAAAATATGTAAACCTATTGGACAGTTCAAACGATCTATTGACAAATGTATCTACTTTAAATGAGAGGTAACACCTCTTTGAAAGTAATTTATAACTTGAAAGTCTATGAGGAGAGGTGTCACCTCCTGCAACAATTTTAATAGCGAAGGCCAAATCGAAACCCAATACCATGCAAGTTTTCGATAACAATATTGGCATCTTTAGCTAATATTTTTCGTAGGCGAGAAATAAATACATCCAAACTTCTTCCCATAAAATAATCATCTGTTCCCCATAGTGATTTTAATATTTCTTCTCGCTTTAAAACTTTGTTTGGGTTTTGTATAAATAATTTTAGGAGCTCTGCTTCTCTAAGGGTAAGGGTGGTTTTTTCATTATCTAATATTACTTCGTAGTTAATAGTATCAAATTGATATTTGCCCACAGCATATATTTTATTTTCTGCAATATTTTTTTTACTTCGCTGTAAAAAAATATCTAGTTTTAATATCAGTTCCTCTATACTAAATGGTTTTACCAAATAATCATCTGCCCCAAGTTTTAATCCCATAATTCTATCTTCCTTCAGCGTTTTTGCTGAAAGAAAAATGATAGGTATTTCGTTGTTTTGTTTCCGTATTTCTTTTGCTATTTCAAAACCATCTTTTTTAGGTACCATTATATCTAGCACACAAATATCATAGGCTTGGCTAGCAAAATCTTTCAATGCCGCTTCTCCATTATCAAAATGTGCTACTTCATAATGGTTCATTTGCAAGCTATCTTTTGTAAGATAGGCAAGGGTTTCATCATCTTCTACATATAAAATTTTATATTGCTTACTCATGTACTGGTATTAAAATTATTACTTCTGTTCCTTTATATTGTATACTTTTTAAAGATAATGTCCATTTGTGTTCTTTGCAAATTCTATTTACATAAAACAACCCGAGCCCAAAACCATTTACCTCATTGCTTTTTGCATGCTGTACTCTATAAAATTTCTCAAATACATTTTGTAAATCTTTTGCAGGTATGCCCATGCCATTATCTTTAAAAATAAGTTGAATGCTTTTGTTTACAGCATTTATGGTTATTAAAATTATAGGCTCTTGCATGGCATACTTTACAGCATTGTCTAATAAGTTATATACTAAGTTAGAAAAATGAAATTCATCTGCTTCTATAAAATACTGTTTTTTAGTGGCTATATTAATTTTAGCATCAGGATATTTTAATAAAATATTTTCTACTACGGACTGTATGGCTTGCGAAAGATTTATAGTTGTTTTTTGCAGCAACAGTGGCTTACTGTCAGACTTTGCTAAATGCAATATTTTTTCGACATGCCCATTTAGTTTAAAGGCTTGTTGGGTGATGAGTTCTGTATATTTTTTTAGTTTTTCATCTTGTAATATTGGCTCTTGCTTGTCTAAAAAATTGGATGCAATTAAAATAGAAGAAATGGGTGTTTTAAACTCGTGTGTCATATTATTAATAAAATCTTTTTGCAACTCTGAGTATTTTTTTTGCTGCAAAATAGTAAAAGCAGAGTAGCCATACAATACAAGCACCACCAACATTACAAGCGAAAAAATGATCCAAATATTTAATTGCTTATAAATGTACTTGTTTAACTGTGGAAAATGCACCACAAAATAATAGGCCATAGTGTTTTTGGCTAAGGTAAAATCAATATGCTTTACATTTGTTTTATTTACTATGGAAATATAATCTCCATATTTCATACACTCTTTTGTGCAATCATAAAAACCATATTCAAAATCTGTTTCTATATCAAATTTTTCAAACTCATTTTTTAAATAGTAATCTAATGAAGCTTGTTCAAACTTGCTGTTCACATTTACGATGTAATAATCTTTGCTAATTTTTTCTATAGGGTTTGTTTGTGGCAGTGCTGTTTTACCTTCTACATTTAGCTTACTTGCTACTTCTAAAAAAGCCACATGCACTTTTTGTGCAAACTTTTTTTCTTCGTATTGCACCGCTTGGCGCAATAGAAAAAACTGTAGTACCATAATACCTACAATAACTACGAAGCCAAGAAGCAGGGCAATATTTAGTTTGTTTATTCTCATGTTGGTAGCCACTAATGTCACAAATGAACACGAATGGATTTTATATAGGTTAAAATAAATTACTAAATAGAATATTTTTTATAATAAAAAGCTATTTAATGCACTAGCAGCAGCTATTACGCAATGCAATTTTAACTTAAAAAATAAGGATTACTTGCTACGTTTAACTTTCATTAACAAACATTCGGCAATCGTTAACAATAGTTCAATATTCATTAACAGCAGTAAGCAAATTAGTGTAATACTTTTACATTGTTAATCACTTGCAAGTTTATTACAATCATTTTTAAAACATTAAAACAACTATTATGAAATTAATTAAATTATTTACATTAATGGCAGTAGGCTTTACTTTTATGTCTTTTAAAACTACAGAATGCCTAAAAGCAAATACAATTTACCAAACTACAACAAATATTTATTCAGCTATTAAATGGAAAACAGATGTTATAGACCTAGGCAATATTACGCAAAACAAACCTGTAACCATTGAGTTTGAATTTACCAACACTAGTGAGGCAGATGTTATTGTAGCCAATGCGCAAGCATCGTGCGGCTGCACAGTGGCTGACTATCCAAAAACACCTATTGCAGCGGGTAAATCAGCCATAATAACAGCCACATTTAACGCTGCTACAAAGGGAGCATTTACAAAAAATGTAACCGTTACTATTCAAAATGAAGAAGCAAAAGTGCTAAACTTTAAAGGAACAGTTATATAGGTTTTGAGTTTTTTTGATGTAAAGTAAAATCCCCGCTCTGTAATATGAATGGGGATTTAATTTACTCAATTGTAATTGACTCTGATTATTTTTATGAAGAAGATTAACAGAAACTTACTGCTTAATGATTTTTTGAGTAATAACTTTACCATTTTCTTCAATCCTTACGTAAAAAACACCTGTAGCAAGCAATGAAATATCAAACTCGAGCCTATTTCCGTTGCCTTTAGATTGATGTACCACTTTTCCAGTGGCATCTACAATGCTTACGTTTGCATTTACTAATGAATTGCTAAAAGTAATAGAAAATTTTCCATTCGTAGGGTTTGGGGAAATGGCATCTACTTTTTCAAACATTGCCGTTAAACCTTTTTCTTCTGCATCTATATTTTTATAGGTTGGAGCTATCGCAGATGAAACAAGTGCTCTTGCCGTAGGGTATGGGTCAGTGCCGTTATTACAAAAATAAACCCGCTTTATTCTTGCACCATTTGCATCATATAAGTAAACGATACCGCACATACCCACAGGTACTTGTTGTGCAAATATTTGTGACGAACACAAAACCAAAAACATTACAAACATTAATTTTTTAAACATAATATGCAATTTTAAATATTACCAATCGTTACCGTTATCACTAAACTGTCTTGTTATAATAGAATCCGCTGATTGCCTAAGAGGCACTTCTCTACCTCTATATAATGTTGCTAAAGTATCTCCACACAATTGGGTTACACTTGTGGGTGTGTATGTAATGGAACTGTTTGGTAAAAATTTTCTTTTTTCTCTGTAATACCACCTTGCACAAAAATTGCAATCTACCATAGTAAAATTTCTATTAGGAGCAACTTTAATTATTAAACTTACAGGGCAATTTTTTATAAATGAGTTAGTAGATGTTTCAAACCAGCATTTTAATGGCTCATCATTTCTATAATAACAGCCATCAGGATATTCAGTGGCTATTTCAACTGCTGTTTTATCACATACTGTTTTTATGGTTATCAATTGCTGCGATGTTATATTCCAACAAAATTTTATTATTTCGGGTAGTACTTGTGGCTTGTCTTTACAAGAAAGATTTAGTGATGTAAAGAGGAATAATATTAATATTTGTTTCATAATTAATTTTAATTTATTGTGTAGATAATTCTTTTTCTATAATCTGTCCTAATTTTTTTGCTCTATTTTCTTTCCAGCCACCTGTAACGTCTTGCGAAATTTTTACTAATATATATATTCTTGTTTTCTTTGCAATTCCATCTATTTGATAATATACTCCTGCAATAGATTTCCATTCATTTAGCCGAGTTCCTCTTTCGGCAAATACCACTTTGTCTTCTTTATTAAATTTTGAAAAGCCATAATTATTAGCAGAATATGCATTACCAATACTTTGCAAAATATCTTGCTCTTTACAAATTTTATTTATTTCTATAAAATATTCATTAGATGTTTTTGATGTCCAAAAAGGTTCTTTATTATTTTGCAATTCCTTTTCATATTTTACAAAATTAATATCAGCAGCTGTTTTTGGCATACTACTAAACTTTGCAACGCTGCAACTTTGCATTATCAAAATAAAGCCCAACAAAAACAAAAA
>JANOZW010000245.1:0-5007 GCA_031429575.1 Ferruginibacter sp. | reverse complement strand
TTGAACCAAACATCATCATCTATACCTGTAGGTGCACAAGAGGGAATCGGTAATATACCAGAGGGAGTTGCGCTCGTAATAGTAGCTTGCGTAAAACTACCGCAAAGTAAATCAGCGTTTACGATCAGGTTACCAGCATTTATACAATTATCATTAGCCGGTGGTGGTGGTGGTGAACCGATACATATATTAAAAGAGGTTGCTTCAGCAGTTACAAGAGAAGAATTGGTAAATATTCTTACGTAATAAGTAGCGCCTGAAGTAAGCCCAGTTGCATCAAATGTATTGGTGGTATTACAAGCTATTTGTGTGAGCGATGTACAATTCCCACTATAAACAGCCGTGGATAATGATGTAAAACTTCCCACTATCGAAGACAATGCTATTCTATGTCTTACACCTGTAGCTACAAAACTATACCATACATCGTCATTCCATCCATTAGCAACACCGCAGGTTGGTGTAGGTGCAGTAGATGAGGGTGTCGCACTTATTGTACTTCCACCTGTTACTACGCTACATAAATAATCAGGATTTACCGTTAAAGAAACAGCTCCTACACATTCATCATTTGCTGGAGGAGGTGGTGGTGTAGTAATACATATATCAAAACTAGCATTTGTTAATAAATTTGTTGTATTGGTAAACACTCTAACGTAATAAGTGGAACCGATAGTAAGACCAAATAATATCAATGGCGATGTAGTACTACATCCAATTTCTGTCAAAAAAGCACAAGAAGTACCACCATAGGCATTGATTATCATACCTGTTGTTGCAGGTAAAATGTTTGATAAACTTACACGATGGCTAGTAGATATGGCAACAAAAGAATACCATACGTCATCATTATCTGCACCTGCAATACCACAAGTTGGAAATGGTGCAAATATAGATTGAGTAGCACTTACTGTTGTACCAGATTGTACAGTTGTGCAAGTAAGTGTAGGATTTATCGCTAAAGAAATAGCAAAATCACACTCATCGTTTACGGGTGAAGGTGGAGGTGTACTTACACAAATATTAAAGTTAGCAACAACAGATGCTAAGGAAGAAGTAGTAAATACCCGAACATTATATACATTACCAACAATGAGATTATTTAACTGAAATAGTGAGGTTGTGTTGCAATCAATTTCAACAAGCCCTGTACAAGTTCCGCCATTATATACTGCTATTGTCATTCCCGTAGCTGCGGGAACCACATTAGACAAACTAATTCTATGACTGGTTGATGTAGCAGTAAAAGAAAACCATACATCATCGTTTTCTCCACCTGCACCACAAGTAAGTGCTTGAATTAATCCTAGAGTGGGCGTAGCACTTTGAGTAGTACCGGCAGTAACAGAAGTGCATACCAAGGTGGGATTGACAGTTAGCGGAGTAGCTCCTCCACAATTATTATTTGGAGGCGGAGGCGGCAATGTACCCACACAAATAGCAAAGCTTGCCCTAGTGCCTGCTGTTGCTGTAGTGGTATATACTCGCACTAAATAAGTAGAGCCTGCTACCAAACCAGTAACATCTACAGAATTTGTGGTATTACAAATTACTTGGGTAAGTGCAGTACAACTGCCACTATATATTTGCATTGACATACCTGTAGCAGCAGGTGTTATGGCAGAAAGCGATACTCTATGGTCGGTACCAGTGGCTACAAAAGAAAACCATACATCGTCATTTATTCCAGTCGCAGAACAAGAAGGTGCAGGTGTATTTGTAGATTGAGTAGCATTTATAGTAGTATTTCCAGTTGTTACAACACCACAATTGTAATCAGGATTTACGGTTAAAACAGTAGCATTTGCGCAATCATCATTAACAGGAGGCACATTGGCTGTAACACAAATACCAAAAGTTCCCGTTTCTGCACCAAAACCGTACATTCTAATATACAACACAGTTCCAGCAGGCTGTGTTATGGTTAGTTTTGGCATTGACGGATTTAAACTTCCATCATCATCACAAGCCAATTGTGTTAATGTTAAAGTTGGGCAAGTTCCAGAAGCTGTATAAACAGTCATGGCCCCATTTGTAAGCGTTAAATTTTTTGTGTCAATAGTTACAAAGGTGGCTCCTACTGGAACAGTTGTGGTGAACCAAACATCTGCATCTTGAAAATTTCCACATACAATATTTGGCGTAGGATTTGGTACGCCAGGTCCATTTGAATTACCAGCATCCACATTTGTAAATGTTGTATAGCTACAACTAGCAGTAGGAATAAGTGATATTGCTCCGCATGGTTCGTCATTTACAGGAACTTGTGCATTTGCAGTATTGGTTATTATAAACAAAGCCATAATAAGAATTATTGACTTTATTAGTTTCTTTGTAAAAATGTGCATTTCCTGATTTTTATGCTTTTAGTTTAAGATTTTACGGTTTTAAATATGGATTGAATTATTGAACTATTTTTTAGCCTCTTTCATTTTTTTGCCAATCTGCCCAGTTATGGTATGCCAAAACATCACAAAATCTGATGCAAGGCTATATAAAGGATATGTAAATGTTGCAGGTCTATTTTTTTCTATAAAATAATGGCCTACCCATGCAAACCCATATCCTAATACAGGCACTAAAGCAAAAAACCACCATTTTCCTGTTATTATTCCCGTCACTAAAGCTGCTAGCAAAAGTAGCGTACCAATAAAATGTAATGCTCTATTGGTATTATCAGAATGCTCTGTCAAATAATAAGGATAAAAACTCCAAAAGGTTTTATATTTTTTTTCTGTTGACATTACTTAGTATTACCAAAATCAAAGCGTAAACCTATTTCATGCGCACCTGAGCCTCCATCGAAAACACTGATAGGTGTGTTATATACGTCATAGCTATACGATACATTTAATTTATCTGCTAATCTAAAACCTGCTTGTACGCTATACGATTGTCGCATTTTATAAACGATTGCTGTCCACAAAAGTTTTTGATAATCTAGTTTCATTCCTACCTCAACTTCAGCAGGTGCGTTTTGTATCACTCTTACAAGTGCATTTGGTATCAACGTTATTTCACCAGGCGTATTTATTTCATAATTAGCCATCATGTTATAATGTCTATACAACTTACCTCCTAGTTTGGAGTTTGGTACATCTGCCAATTGCAATTTTGATTGTATTAGTTGGCTTACGGCAGCACCAGCACTTAGCTTACCATTGGTATAATATACACCTGCTCCTGCGTCAATGCCAAACTTTGATGCTGCACCTCCAAGAGCTGGATCATTACCAAGGGCTGAAGTGAGCTTGCCCTTATCAATAGCATACTGTAAACCCCTCAGCTCAAGACCAATTGCAAACTTTTGTTTTTCATCTTTAGAAATAATATGATAGGAATATGCAACTTGCAAGCCTGTTCTACTGGTAGGTCCAGTTTCGTCTCTGTAGGCATACCCTGCAATACCTGCTTTTAATTTTGGAAGATTTACATCTCCATATACCATGTATGTTTTAGGATTGCCAGGAAAAGTGCTCCATTGATTTCTATAGGAAACGCCAATTTTATTGTTCTCAGACATACCAGCTGCGGCTGGATTAAGCATAGAATTATGCTGTAAATACTGGCTTAAAAAATGCAATTGCTGTGCAGATGAATTATAGCCTATAACCAATAAAAATAAAAAAAGTAGATATTTCCTCATGTCTATAATTTAGTAATTGGCTCTAAAGTTAAAAAAAATGTTAAATATATGAGCAGATTACCAAAAAAAGTACACAATTTTATAATAATGTGGATATCTCCACGTTCCGTAGGTTTTGGAGTCGATGAAGTACATCATCCTTTCGCTCATCTGGAATACCTAGCTTTATAATGGAAAATAACTGGTTTTCTTGAGACATGATTACACACCCAAATTGTTTTATAATAATCAATATATCATTCATTTGCGTATAATCAAACTGTATATTGCAATAACGTAACACTGGCTTTTGCACAATTGGAACTACCTGCAAAACCAAAGATGTGGCTGTCTTATATGCGTTGATTAGCCCTGGAACACCCAATAAAGACCCGCCGAAATAACGAACAACTACAACCAATGTGTCAGTAACTTCTTTGCTGTCCAATTGCCCTATAATGGGCTTTCCAGCACTACCGACTGGTTCGCCATCATCACTGCTTCTAAAAACACTGCCATCTGTGCCCAGCCTGTAAGCAAAACAAAAGTGTACTGCTTTAGGATGTTCCTTCTTTAATTTCTGTACAATTGGTTTGAGTTCTTTTGCATCTGATAAAGGAAAAGCATAGGCCAAAAACTTACTACCTCTATCTTTAAACTCCGCCACGCCTTCTTGGGCAATTGTGTTATAAAAACTCATTGTCATTTTGTTTGTGAAAATCTATTCTATCTGTAAAAACATTTTTTGTATGTAACAAAATACTTCCTTTTAATATGGGTGAAGATATGCCTGTTTTTATTGCCATTGCTGTATTAGTAATAACAATGGCTTCATCCCACAAATTTGCATCAATAAAATGTTGAATGGTTGTTGCTCCACCTTCAATAATTACAGCATTTATTTGTTGTTCATATAAAAATTCGATAATCCCGTCCTGAATGGTTGTATCTTCTGCTACTTTATAAAAAATAATATTACCAACAGTTTCATTGATTTTTTTATTAATTACAATTGTCGTTGCTTCATCATTAAAAACATTGACATCATTTTTCAACTCTAAATCACTGTCAATAATTATTCGAATGGGATTCTTCCCTTCCCACAATCTAATGGTTAATGATGGATTATCTGTTAGTACTGTATTTTTTCCAACTAAAATAGCGGGCGTTTCTGCTCGTAACTTATGTACATATTTGTTGGTAAAATTATTGCTTATTTTTATTGGCGTTCCATCTTCTGAAGCAATAAAAGCATCCCTTGTTTGCGCCCATTTCAAAATAATATACGGTCGTGTTTTTTTTTTTAATTTAAAAAAAATTTTTTTTTAATTTATTGATTAGGTTTGTAATATTAAAAGCGAAAAATTTTATACAGGGACTGT
>JANOZW010000244.1:0-9492 GCA_031429575.1 Ferruginibacter sp. | reverse complement strand
TAAAAAGTTTTCAAAATGATATCACATCAGAAAAAAGAAAACTGGTAAACTATTGGGGCGCAGGAGCCGTACTTCGTTGGAACGAAATTATGAGAGAACTTGTAGCCAAACACAATGTACCACCTTATCAAAATGCAGATGGCACTTATCCTATTCCGCAAGCAAGTAATCCATTGGCTTACCCAACATTTCCATTTTCAAATCCGCCTTATGCCGCAAGAGCCTATGCCTACTTAAGTGCAGCGCAATACGATGCATGCATAGCCGCCTACTTTTATAAAAATCAATACAACCGTACTGCACCATTTAATATCGACGGAAGCATACAAACATTATTACCCAAATCGACATTACCATCTTACCCAAGCGAAGATGCAGTAGTGATGAGTGTTTCAGTAGAGTTGTTAAAATTATTATTTCCCGGCGACCAAGATTATATAAACCAAAAAGCAGAAGAACACAAGCGTGCAAGATTAATTGCAGGAGCAAATGTGCGTAGCGATTTAGATGCAGGCGAAGCACTCGGAAAATTAGTAGCTACAAAATTTATTACCCGTGCAAGAAACGATAGAGCAGGCGCAGCAGTAGGCACACCAGCAATATGGGCAGCGCTAGAAACCAATACAGCAGCCACCGGACAAATACCTTGGATAAGCCAAGAAAATCCAAAACGCCCAGGCATGTTGCCTTTGTTTGGAAAAGTAAGAACATTTTTATTCGATTCATTAACGATGGTTACAAGCATTCGTCCATCTGCACCGCCATCTACTTCTTCTCAACAATTTGCAACAGAGCTTGCCGAAATTTTAAATTACAGTAAAAATATTTCAAGGGAACAAATGCGCATTGCACATTTTTGGGCAGATGGTGTAAACACTTTTACACCACCAGGCCATTGGAATTACATTGCCGCTACAGATTTTGTACAACAAAATTTTAGCGAAGCTCGTTGGGCTCGTAACATGGCATTACTAAACATGAGTTTGATGGATGCAGGTGTAGCATGTTGGGATGCAAAATATTTTTATTTTAATCCTCGCCCATCGCAAATAAATAACGATATTAAAACAGTAACAGGTCTGCCAAATTTTCCTGCATACATTTCGGGGCACAGTACGTTTAGTGCTGCGGCCGCTTCTGTATTGGGTTACATCGTTCCTACAAATGCTGCAAGTTATACAGCCATGGCTAAAGAAGCATCTGAATCTCGGTTGTATGCCGCCATACATTATAGAAGCGATTGCGAAAAAGGTTTTGAAACAGGAAACAAAGTGGGTGCGTATGCGGTTGCTCGTGGGCATACGGATGGTGCGGAATAGATTTTATTTAAAACAAAGAGCACAAAGTTTCACAGTTTTTTTCTTTGTGCTTCTTTGTGCTCTTTGTGGGATATTTTTTGGGGCTATCAGCATATACCATTATTGAACATTTGTTTGGGCTGTCTGTAGTAGTGCCGCAGCAAGTAGCATTATAATTTAAAGTGAATGTTTGCGGCAGCTACTACTGCCCATCCCGCAGCCCTTCATCTTTAGTTTTTCAATTTGGCAATACCACAACTGCTACAATAAAATTCGAAGTATATATAAATTCTAAGAACAACCGTTTGCAGAAATAAAATTTACAATTCTACTACAATTTAATATCCCTGCATTTTTAATTTGTACTATATTGTTTTCTCATTCACCACTATATGAAAAAAATAGCATTAAGTTTTTGTATTTTATCTTTTGCAAATACTGCATTTGCACAATTACCACAACTCAACAAAAACAATATCCCCGCTATTGTAAAAGCATTAACCCTTGAAGAAAAAGCAAGGTTAATTATGGGTTTAGGAATGAATATACCAGGTGATTTACTAGGGCCAAACATGGCACCACCTGATACAATAAAACGTATTAACCCTGTACCCGGTTCTGCTGGTATGACTTATGCAATACCAAGATTAGGAATTCCTGCCATTATTTTAGCAGACGGGCCCGCAGGTTTACGAATAGACCCCACGAGACCAAACGATACAAAAAAATATTATTGTACCGCATTTCCTATTGGTACTATGCTTGCAAGCACATGGAATGACGCACTCATACAAAAAGTAGGTAAAGCTATGGGCAATGAAGTGAAAGAAAGAGGTGTAGATATTTACTTAGCTCCAGCATTAAATACACACAGAAATGTATTGGGTGGAAGAAATTTTGAATACTACTCCGAAGACCCTTTAATAAGCGGAAGAACAGCAGCTGCATATATAAATGGTGTACAATCAAATGGCGTTGGTACTTCTATCAAACATT
Source organism: Ferruginibacter sp. (assembly GCA_031429575.1). Classification (GTDB taxonomy): domain Bacteria; phylum Bacteroidota; class Bacteroidia; order Chitinophagales; family Chitinophagaceae; genus Ferruginibacter. The sequence goes on along the minus strand of JANOZW010000244.1, from coordinate 7,198 downwards.
TTGCGGCAAACAACCATGAGGCAAACAGAATGAAAATAAATGTGCAAGTGAGTCAGCGGGCAATGAGAGAAATTTATTTAAAAGGATTTGAGTATGCAATTATACAATCAAAACCATGGACAGTAATGTCGTCGTACAATAAAATAAATGGCACATATACATCACAAAATAAAGATTTAATAACAACTGTTTTGCAAGACGAATGGAAGTTTAAAGGACTTGTAATGACCGATTGGTTTGCAGGCGATGATGGTGCCGCACAAATGAATGCGGGCAATCATATGATAATGCCAGGTACAAAAAATCAGTATGATCAAATTATTGCAGCATCAAAAGATGGTTCACTATCAGAAGAAAGACTAAATAAAAATGTAGAAAAAGTATTGGAATTAATTTTACGCAGCAATACATTTAAAAAATATAAATACACAGACAAACCAAACTACAAAGAAAACGTAACAACAGCAATAGAAGCAGCAACAGAAGGAATAGTATTGCTAAAAAATAATGACAACAGTTTACCAATATTAAATTCAAAAACTACCATTGCGTTGCTTGGAAATGCATCATATAATACGGTTTCAGGCGGAAGTGGAAGTGGTGATGTAAATAAAGCTTATTCTATTTCAATTTATCAAGGTTTGAAAACTGCTTTTAAAATAAACAATGAGTTACAAAAAGAGTATGTAGATTATATGACAAAGGCGGAAAGTGAATTGCCAGAAAATACCATTTGGTTTATGCCAAAACCTTTTCCAGCCGAAAAAGAAATAAAGAAAGCAGAAGCCCAGAAATACGCTAATGAAAATGATATTGCTGTACTTACTATTAGAAGAGCAAGTGGCGAATTTTTAGATAGAAAAGTAGTAGATGATTATTTGCTTTCACAAATTGAAAAAACCAATATTAAACATGTAAGCGAAGCCTTTCATGCAAAGAAGAAAAAATTAATTGTGTTACTAAATATTGGTGGGGTGATAGAAATGAATAGTTGGGAAGCTTATGCAGATGGCATTTTACTTACTTGGCAAGGCGGGCAAGAAGCGGGCAGGGCTGTAGCTAGCATTATTAATGGTAAAATTAATCCATCAGGAAAATTGACTACAACTTTCCCAATAAATTATAAGGACTTGGCTTCTTCAGAAGGGTTTCCAGGTGTGCCTGATTCGTTACCTACATCTGTACAATACAAAGACGGTATTTATGTTGGTTACAGGTATTTTGAAAAGTTTAAAGTACCCGTGCAATACGAATTTGGCTATGGGTTGAGCTATACAAAATTTGATTACAGTAATATTACAATAAGCAATACCAATTTTAAAGATAAAGTGTTGGTATCTGTTGATGTTACTAATACAGGGAGTATTGCTGGAAAAGAAGTTGTAGAAGTTTATTTGGATGCTCCAAAAACCTCATTAAATAAACCTCTACAAGAATTAAAAGCTTTTGGCAAAACAGATTTATTGGCTCCAGGTAAAAAAGTTAAAATGAGTTTTACCATTAATAAAATAGATTTGGCTTCGTTTAATGAAAACCAATCTGCATGGGTAGCAGATGCAGGTGCTTATAAAATTCATGTTGGCTCATCATCAAAAAACATTAAATTGACAACGGGTTTTACATTAGCAAAAACAGAAGTTGTAAAAAAAGTAAATAATGTATTGGCACCAGTTGAAAAAATTGAAGAATTAAAATAAAAAGAATCCCACAAAGTACACTAAGAAACACAAAGAAAAAACTTGCTAACCTTTGTGTACTTTGTAGAACAAAATTATAAGTATGAAAAAAATAAAAACCTCTCTCCTATTTTTATTTGTAACCATTTCCTTAATGGCACAAAAAACACCTGATAAAATTTACGGACAATTGTTTCTTGATGTACAAAATGGAAACGTATTTGCTGATAGTAAAACTTTTGTTGATTGTACGCCTAAGCGCAAACCTACCGATATTATGTATGACTATGGGCTTGCAAAAGGAAGTAGTTTAGATTTGAAAAAGTTTGTAGCAGATAATTTCAATATACCTGTTGGGCCTCCAGCTTATGATAATGTAATGCAAGAGAAAGATGTTGTAAAACACATTAAAAGTTTGTGGGGTGTTTTAAAAAGAGATGCAGATAAAAGCATGGAAGGTTCATCGTTATTGGGTTTGCCAAATGCGTACATTGTACCAGGTGGGCGCTTTAGAGAAATTTACTATTGGGATAGTTTTTTTACCATGCTTGGCCTAAAAGAAAGTGGTGAAGAAAAAATGATGGAGAGTATGATTGATAATTTTGGATACTTAATTAATACTTATGGGCATATTCCAAATGGCAATCGTTCGTATTACATTAGTAGAAGCCAGCCGCCGTTTTTTTGTATGATGGTAGAATTATTGGCAAGCATAAAAGGCGATGCAGTGTATAAAAAATATTTACCTGCTATGCAAAAAGAATACGATTATTGGATGGAAGGTGCTGCAACCTTAAAAAACGGCACTTCATTTAAAAGAGTTACAAAACTAAAAGACGGTACCATTTTAAACAGGTATTGGGATGATTTAGATATACCAAGGCAAGAAGGGTTTGTAGAAGATACAAAAACGGCTGATGCAGCAAGCACAGAAAAAATGATGACCATGCGTTTTGCAAGCAATGAAGCTATGGTAGCATTTAAAACAGAAAGTGATAAAAAAATATTTAAAAACTTGCGTGCAGGCGCATGTAGTGGTTGGGATTTTAGTAGCCGATGGTTTGTTGATCCTAATAAAATTTCTACCATACAAATATTGGATATTGCTCCAGTAGATTTGAATAGTTTGATGTACAAAATGGAAACGATTTTATCTAAAAGTTATCAGCTTACAAAACAAAAAAACTTACAAATAAAATTTAGCGGCCTAGCAAGTAAAAGATTACAAAGCTTAGAAAAATATTTTTATAGTAAAACGATTAATTTTTATAGCGATTACAATTTTGTAGAAAACAATACAACCGATATACCTTCAGCTGCGGCATTGTACCCATTAAATTTTATTACTAAAACACAAAAATCATTTACTACAATTGCAGCAGCAGCAAAAATATTTGTAGAAAAATATTTACTAAAAGATGGAGGTATTGTTTCTACACCAAATAATACAGGTCAGCAATGGGATGCCCCAAATGGTTGGGCTCCTCAGCAATGGATGGTTATTTCAGGTTTAGAAAATTGTAATCAAAAAGCATTGGCAAAAGATATTGCTATGCGTTGGATAAAATTAAACAACGATGTGTATTTACGTACCAATAAACTAATGGAAAAATACAATGTAGTGGATTTAAAACTAGAAGCTGGTGGCGGTGAGTACCCTAGCCAAGATGGTTTTGGATGGACGAATGGTGTATTACTGGCTCTTATAAAAAAGTATGACAAAACAAATTCTTATCTAGGCTCTAATAAATAAAACTGATAAGGCTTTAGTATAAGGTATTGATGATCGTAACCAACATTAATCATCGTTTCGCTCCAATGGTCGTATAACTTTGTTGGCTTTAAGCCATTCTGCTTAAATGTATACCAACTAATATTGGTATCTACTTCGCTAAAATTAAAAATGCAATACACCCTATCATTTTCCCATGCTCTTAAATAACCAGCAATCTTATTATTATTTGTATTAAGCCATGTTACATTTTTTTTATCAGCAATTACAGAAAGCTCTTTCCGAATAGAAAGTAATTTTTTTGTAAATGAAAAAATTTGATGTTCTGTTGTGCCTTCAACATTTGCCCTTTCATTTTTACTCCAATCTATCAATGGACGATGCATCCAACGGTTGTCATAATCTTTATCATTATCTTTTAAGTAAGAATAATCATTTGTATAACCCTGCTCATCTCCATAAAATAAAATAGGCAGCCCACCTAAAAACATACTTTGTGCTTGCATCAAAATTATTTTTTGAATAGATAAAGCTATTGCCCTTTCATCTTTTAGCTCCAATGCTTTTTCTAATCCACATAATGATGCAAGCGAACCACTTATTCTTGCATCACCAGTTTTTTCATTTACAGAAAACAATGCACCTTTTGCAGGTGATCCGCCAAAGTTTCCTGAATAATAATTTTTTAAAAAAGAACGATGCTGATAAGGATTGTAACCTGCCTCTCCAATCATGTAATCATCGTACCCTAGCCCAATATCATCATGACAACGAGTATAAGTTATCCAAGAAGTACCGTAAGGTTTTTTCAATAAATGCTTTTGTGCTGTAAGCATTATTCTTGTGTCGCCTGTTGCCAATGCATCCCATTGAAGTGCCATCTGTGTTGCGTTGTAGGCAAAATCACTTTCTCTTGCTACAAAATCATTTTCTCCAAAATATTTCATTATTTCGGTAGGCGAAACGATGGCTTCTGCCAATAATGCCATGCCGGGAGCTGATACTTGTACACATTGCTTTATTAATTGTATAATGGTATGTGCCTCATCTAAATTTTGACTTGCAGTACCTACTTTTTTCCATAAAAAAGCCGGTGCATCTATTCTTAAAACATCTACACCAAGGTTGGCACAAAAGAAAATATTATCCAGCATTTCATTAAATACCTCAGGGTTTCTATAATTTAAATCCCATTGATAATGATGAAAAACGGTCATCACCCATTTATCCAATTCTTTTACGTAAGTAAAATTACCTGGTGAACTTTCAGGAAAAACTTCTGGCATTGTTTTTTCCAATTCATCAGGCATTTGTCTATCATCAAAAAAGTAAAAATAATCTTGGTATTTCTTTTCGCCTGCTATTGCCTTTAATGCCCATTCATGTTTGTGCGATGTATGATTTAAAACAATATCCATCATCAGGCACATATTCTTTTTATGCATATTGCTTTGTAATTCTTTTACATTTTCAATATCTCCAAAGCGAGCATCAATCTTTCTAAAGTTACTTACTGCATATCCGCCATCACTCTCATTTTTAGGGCTTTCAAATACTGGCATTACATGTAAAAAATTCACGCCTAATTCTTCAAAATATGGCAATTTTTCAGATAGATTTTTTATGTTTCCACAAAACCTATCCACGTATAAACTCATACCACAAAGCTTATTACTTAAAAACCATTTATCTTCTTTATGTTTTGTTTTTTTTCTATCTAGTTTCTTTAAATCATCGCCTCTATTTAAAAATGCATTATCGATAATTTGTAAAAGTTGAGTATACGATAATGTATAATCTGGATGATCTGCATACAGTTTATTAAACAACAATTCAATATCCGCCATAGCAGCTGCTTGCCGCTTTGTATAGCTTTCATTAATTGAAACCATTACTTCTTCATTGCTCAATATCGTATTTGTTGTAATCATTAATAGTTGCTATCCATTAAATATCTCATTGTTTAAATGCTTAAAAGCCTCCATAGCGCCAAGGTACTCGCATGTTCTTGCTCCTGCCTTGTTTGCATTGGCAATAATATTTGTCCAATGCTTCAAAGAAAGCTCTTCAATTTCTTTTGCCGTTTTTTTGCTTAATTGAAACAACAAAGCGCCTACGAATGCATCGCCGGCGCCAGTTGTATCAATGGGGGATATTTTTATACTAGGGATAATTGTAGTTGTATTATTGTGCCCAAACAAAGTACCTTCTGCACCAATGGTAATGGCAAAATTTGCTGTTGTTTTTTCTAATAAAATAGCTGCCGCATCTGCTACAGTTGTTGCTTTGGTAATCAACAAAGCTTCTTCATCACTCAATTTAAAGAAATTACAATTTTGCAAAAAGTACCAACTCTGCTCTATAAAATTTTCGGTATCGTTTGGAAAAAGTAAATGTCTATAATTAGGGTCAAAACTTACGAAAATACTTTTTGCTTTTGCCGTATGCAATAAATTTTTGTAGGCTTCTTTTAATGGCCCTTCTAAAAAACCAGTAGCACTTCCAAAATGTATAATACTAAAATCTTCCACATTAATATTTGCTATATCTTCATTACTCAAATGTCCGTCTGCTCCACGATTAAATACAAAATCTCTTTCACCATTTTCCATCAAACTTACAAAAGCCATGGTGGTAAAATGTTTTTCATCTTGCAACATCCATTTTGTTTCTACACCAAAGTCTTTCATCACTTGTATAAGCTGATTGCCAAAAGGGTCTTTGCCTACTTTTGCAGCTAACTCTACACTACCACCAAGCGCCCCAATAGCCGCTGCCACATTGGTTGGTGCGCCGCCTGGCTTTTTCAAAAAATTTTCTCCACTAGATAAACTTTGGCCTTTATCGGTACAAATCATATCTATCAATGCCTCGCCTATACAAAGTATTTTACTCATGTTCAAATATTAATTAATGTCCACCAGTTATTGGCGTAACCATTATATCTACCGTTAATTTTTTTGCTTTTATAAATGATGTTACAAATGCTGCTATCAATAAAAATACGCCCGCAAATAAAATTGCTTTGTTAGAATCATTGTTTAAAAAATGTTTCATGATATAACCAAATGTAATCGTCTGTATAAACATTGGTATTACAATCATCATGTTTATTATGCCCATGTAAACACCATATTTTTCTTTTGGAATATCTTTTACCACCATCATATAAGGCACGCCCATCATACTTGCCCACCCAATACCAAAGCCTGTGATTGCCGGAAAGTATAGGTATTTATTTTCTACAAAAGAAAAAGCAATAAAACCAACCCCTGCTAAAATTAAACAAAGCATGTGTACCATTTTCGGGCTATACTTTTTTGCTAACCATACCAAACCAAACGCAATTAAAAATGTAACAATATTGTACCAACCATTTACCAAACCTGTCCAAGAAACAGCTTCTTCATACTTTTTATCGTTTGCTTCTAAAAAACCAAGTGATTGAATTTCTGTTTCTGTTAATTTATTTTCTAACGTTATTTTATCCTTCCAATTATTATAAAGCAAACTATACGTATTATCTGCTTTCTTTATGCTGTCAAAATCTACATTCGATGATTTAGCATTTGTTTTAACAGCTTCCGTAAACTTTACGAAAGTAGATTTTGTATCGGCTTGTTCTTTGCTTAAAACTTTCCATCCAAAAGTATTGTTTGCAATGGCTTTAGATGAATTTTGCCAATAACAAAACAGCGCATACCATTGAAATAAATATACCAACGCAAGCATCCACATTACTTTTGGCATACTGCCAATTGCTTTAAACACATCTACAAAAGGAGAAAAA
>JANOZW010000243.1:0-7433 GCA_031429575.1 Ferruginibacter sp. | reverse complement strand
CCATTATGCAAGGCCCTTCTGAGTTTGGTATAAGTGGGCGTTTGGCGTTATGGGATAGAACCGCAGACTTGCCTAAAATAAAAATACCTACATTGGTTATTCGTGGGATGAATGATACCATGGATCCAGAGTTTATGAAAATGATGAGTGAGAAATTTGCCAATGGGAGCTTGGTAACTTGTACAAATGGGAGCCATTGCAGTATGTGGGATGATCAGGAAAATTATTTTAATGGGTTGATTGGGTTTTTGAAGAAATAAAAATCTCTAAATAATGAGTTGTCAGCTTGAACTTGTCGAAAGCGGGTTTATTAAATTGCACCGTCTTCGACAAGCTCAGACTGACACTAAAATAAAAATGGAACTTTTAAATTTTGACAATTAAAACATTATATGGATTACTTAATAACAGGTGCAGGCAGCGGAATCGGTAGAGCTATTGCAATAGAAATTGCTAAACATGGACACAATTGTTTTTTATTGGGAAGAAATGAAACCAATTTAAAAGAAACATTGTCTCTTTTAGTAAATGGAAATCATACAATATTTGTTGCAGATATTGCTAATGACATTTCTTTAAAAAATATTGTACAACAAAATGCAGATTTAGTTTTGGATGGCATTATTGCAAATGCTGGAGTAGGTGGCGAAAATAATTTTGGTGAAAATGATAGATGGTGTGAAATTATTGCAACAAATCTTACCGGCACATATTCTACTGTACAATATTTTTTAAATGCATTAAAGCGTAGTAACAATAAGTACAAACAAATTGTAATTACATCTTCTATATTGGCAAGGCTTGGCGTAGCAAATTATTCAGCATATTGTGCCTCTAAGGCAGGATTACTAGGGCTTATGCGTAGTTGGGCTGTACAATATGCAGCCGACAGTATTTTGGTAAATGCTATTTGCCCTGGTTGGGTAAATACCGATATGGCACAAAGTGGTTTGCAAGGCATTGCTGATGGTATTGGCATTTCAAAAAATGAATTTTACGATATTGCTATGCAAAGCGTGCCACTTAAAAAAATGAGCGAGCCAGAAGAGATTGCAACATTGGTTTATTATTTAGTAAATCAACAATCTATTACTGGACAGGCAATTGATATAAATGGGGGAGCAGTGATGAATAGTTAGGAAATACCTCATTTTAAATTTTAGAAGTAACTTCATTTTGTGAAGAGTGAAATCTCCGTTTTAAAGAATGTCAGCCTGAGCTTGTCGAAGGTGATGAGTTCTAAGTAAAGTTAGTATTTAAAAATTTGCACCGCCTTCGACAAGCTCAGGCTGACACTAAAATAATTTTACCGAAAATTGGAAGTTTACATTGCATAATAAAAGCTAAATTGAAATACAAATTTTCAACGGAGCGTCGCCAATGAATACCAATCAGGGTTCTTCGGCTCGTAAACAAAAACTAAAAATTAAAAAATGAGCAAATATATTCTCTCCCTAGACCAAGGCACAACCAGCAGCCGTGCTATCGTTTTTAACGAAAAAGGCGAAATTATTTCTGTAGCACAAAAAGAGTTTACACAAATCTTCCCCCAGCCAGGTTGGGTAGAGCACGATGCTATTGAAATTTGGGATACACAATTTATAGTGGCTGTGGATGCTTTGCACAAGGCAAATTTAAAAGCTACAGATATAGCTGGCATTGGCATTACTAACCAAAGAGAAACAACGGTGGTTTGGGATAGAAATACTGGTATGCCTATTTATAACGCCATAGTTTGGCAAGATAGAAGAACGGCATCTTTTTGCGATGAGCTGAAAGCCAATGGCCATGCGGATTTGATAAAACAAAAAACAGGATTGGTGATTGATGCATATTTCAGCGGCACAAAAGTAAAATGGATTTTAGATAATGTAACTGGTGCAAGAGAAAAAGCGGCAAAGGGTGAATTGTGTTTTGGTACGATTGATAGTTGGCTCGTTTTTAAACTCACCAATGGACGCACACATGTAACAGATGTGAGCAATGCAAGTCGTACCATGTTGTGTAATATTGGTACCACACAATGGGATGGAGAATTGGAAAAATTATTAGATGTGCCTGGTAATATGCTGCCGCAAATACGCAGCAGTAGCGAAGTGTATGGCCATGTAGAAAATTTAGAACCGCTAAATGGAATAGCAATTGCTGGTATTGCTGGCGACCAACAAGCGGCATTGTTTGGGCAATTGTGTACACAACCGGGCATGGTAAAAAATACATATGGCACTGGTTGTTTTATGCTAATGAATACCGGAGCCGAAATGGTGATGTCGAAAAATAATTTGCTTACTACAATAGCATGGAAAGTAAATGGCATTACCCAATATGCATTGGAAGGAAGTGTATTTGTTGCTGGTGCCGTGGTGCAATGGTTGAGAGATGGATTGGGAATAATAAAAACTTCTGCAGATGTAGAAGCGTTGGCAAATAAAGTTGACTCTAACGGCGGCGTTTATGTAGTGCCGGCATTTGTGGGCTTGGGAGCACCCTATTGGGACCAAGATGCAAGAGGAAGTATTACGGGACTTACTCGAGGAAGCAACGCATCGCATATTGCCAGGGCAGCCGTAGAAAGTATTGCATACCAAACCTGCGATGTATTAAAAGCAATGGAAGCAGATAGTAATATTAGTATTAAAGAATTAAGAGTAGATGGTGGTGCTACAGCCAATGATATGCTCATGCAGTTTCAAGCAGATATGTTGAACACAACGGTGGTAAGACCAGTGATTACTGAAACAACTGCATTGGGTGCAGCTTATTTGGCTGGCTTGGCGGTCGGTTTTTGGAGTAGTATAGAATCGTTGCAACAACAATGGCAGGTGCAACAAAAATTTGAATCAAACACTACAGATGAAAATAGAAATGCTTTAATGGATGGATGGAAAAAAGCAGTGAAAGCTACATTGACAACAAATGGATAGAAATAATATGTTGCAACATTTGCAACAAGATAAAGAATGGGATGTAATAATAATTGGCGGCGGCGCTACAGGGCTTGGTGCTGCTGTGGATGCGGCTTGTAGAGGGTACAAAACTTTGTTAGTAGAGCGTTTTGATTTTGCAAAGGGTACCAGCAGCCGTGCTACAAAATTGGTGCACGGTGGTGTGCGGTATTTGGCGCAAGGCAATATAAAATTGGTGAGAGATGCGTTGAAAGAAAGAGGATTGTTGCTAAAAAATGCGCCACATGTATCCAGTAAAATGCAATTTGTAATACCAAATTATAGTTGGTGGGCAAAAATATATTATGGCATCGGCTTAAAAATTTACGATGCCTTAAGCGGAAAATTAGGATTAGGCAATACCAATATTGTCTCTGTAAAAAAAGCTACTCAATGTTTACCCGAAATTGAAACTAAAAATTTATGCGGCGCTGTAATATATACCGATGGCCAGTTTGACGATGCTCGACTTGCCATAAACCTTGCACAAACGGCTGTAGAAAACGGCGCAACGGTTTTAAATTATATGGCAGCAACTGGATTATTAAAGGAAGGAAATAAAGTGACTGGCGTAGTTTGCAAAGATGCTCTTTCTGAAAATACATATCAGATAAAAGCAAAAGTTATCATAAATGCTACTGGTGTTTTTGTAGATGATGTAATGAATATGGATAAAAATGATGGTGAAAATATTGTATCTCCATCTCAAGGAATACATATTGTTATTGAAAAGAAATTTTTTGGAGGAGATAAAGCTTTGATGGTGCCAAAAACAAGTGATGGTAGGGTTTTATTTGCTGTGCCTTGGCATAATTATGTAATTGTGGGCACAACAGATACTGCCGTAAATAAAATTGATGTAGAACCATTGCCTTTGCAAGAAGAAGTAAATTTTATTTTGCAAAATTTAAATAAATATCTATCTGCTGATATAAAAAGTAGCGATGTAAAATCGGTATTTGTTGGATTGCGACCATTGGTAAAAAGAAAGGGAGCAAAAAATACTTCATTGCTAGCTAGAGATCATACCATTATTATTTCTGAAAGTAAGCTGATAACTATAACTGGTGGCAAGTGGACAACATATAGAAAAATGGCTGAAGAAGTAATTAACAATGCAGCGCTGGTTGGTAATTTACCAAAACAAAAAAGTACAACAACCAATTTGCATATTCACGGATATACAAATGAACAAATAGGGGAGGAGCATTTAAAAGTTTACGGAAGTGATGCGGTAGAAATAAAAAAACTGTATCTTGAAAATAGTTTGTGGGAAGAAAAAATACATCAAAATTTTGAATACACAAAAGCACAAGTTATTTGGGCAGTGCGAAATGAAATGGCGCAAACAATAGAAGATGTGTTGGCAAGAAGATTACGCATACTTTTTTTAGATGCTGCAGCTGCAATGGAAGCTGCACCCGTTGTTGCTAAAATAATGGCAATTGAATTAAATAAAAATGAAGATTGGATTGATGAAGAATTAATATCTTTTAATACATTGGCTAAACAATATTTATTATCTTAACCAAAACTTTTAAACCATGACTCTATTTGTATCAGAATTTGTAGGGACAGCTTTGCTCATTTTGTTTGGCAATGGCGTAGTGGCAAATGTTGTATTGCACAAAACAAAAGGCAATGGCGGAGGATGGATTGTAATTTCTTTTGGTTGGGCAATAGCTGTGTTTATTGGCGTTTATACTGCTGCGGCAAGTGGTGCACATTTAAATCCTGCTGTTACCATTGCAGATGCTGTGGTAAGTGGCAATTGGGATAAAGTGCTTGTGTATATACCTGCGCAAATGTTAGGTGCAATGCTTGGTACTACCTTGGTTTGGGTAGCATACAAACAACATTTTGATGCCACTACTGATGCAGATTTACAGTTGGCAGCATTCTGTAATTCTCCAGCCATAAGAAGCACTATACATAATTTTATAACAGAAGTAATAATTACATTTGGTTTAATGTTTGCCATACTCATGTTAAGCAATAGTAAATCTTCGGTAGAGTTGGGGCCTTTAAGCGCATTGCCTGTAGCTTTGGTTGTACTAGGTGTTGGTTTGTCTTTTGGTGGACCCACAGGCTATGCAGTAAATCCTGCAAGAGATTTAGGGCCACGTATTATGCATTTTTTATTACCTATAAAAAATAAAAGAAATAGTGATTGGGGCTATAGTTGGGTACCGGTGTTAGGGCCAATAGTAGGAGCGGTTATAGCAGCATTGTTATATAAATTATTGTAATTTTCTATTCTTTAATGTTTATTTTTCTCTTCCAGTACTTCAGTCATGGCTTTAGTACAATTTTCATTTAACTTATTATTTAGCAAAATAATTTTATCTATATCAGTATTGGTTTTTGCTTTTTGTTCTATTTCATTCAAGAGTGGTTCTAAGTGTTTTGCGCCCATTATAAGAATAGCCGATTTTATTTTATGTGCCAACTTTGCAATATCAATATATGCTGTTTTGTCAACCGCTTCATTTAATTCAGATAAATAAATGGGTACTTGCTGTAAAAGATAACCAAGCATTTCTTTAATAGCTGTTTTTTTACCATGCATGGTATCTTTTAAATTTTGAAGATTGGTTACCTGTCCTATTAGTTGTGATTGTGCTTCAATAGAAGATTGTATGGTTTGATAAATACTTTCAAATAATTTATTGGTATCAATAGGTTTTGATAAATAATCATTCATGCCAAGTTGCAAACATTTTTCTCTTTCACCTGGCATAGCATGTGCTGTAAGTGCTATGATTGGCACATTGCTACCTAGCTCTTTTCTTATATATGTTGTTGCTTCATACCCATTCATATCAGGCATTTCGATATCCATCAATATTAAATCATATTCTTGATCCTGTAATAAGTTTATGGCAATTTTTCCATTGAGCGCTATATCAGCGTTCATACCATATTCAGAAAATAAATGTTCAATCAATTTTATATTGAGCACATTATCTTCTACCAACAATATTTTCATTTTTACGATTTCGTTAAAATGAATTTTTTTAACAGGGGTTTTGATATTATTTTGTACAAAATTATTGGCATCCATTTGCTCACCTAATTTTTCATCTAATATTTGTACAATTTTTTCACCAGAAGATTTTATGGCTTGTAAAAAAATAATACCTTTCTCCGTTTTTTCAGTTTCCAACATAGCAGCAGAAAAACCAATGATGCTGTTTAACGGTGTGCGTATTTGATAACTTATTTCGGTTAAGAAATGTAACTCGTTGGCGGTAATGTTTTCTGTTATCATATTTTGTAAGGTAATTTCTGTTTGTCTTATAATTTGGCACTGGTTTATGAGTACCGAAAGCACATCAGGCACTAAATATTTTTTGGTAATACAATTGCTTGCTCTTTCAGCCATTACTCTTTTCGAAAATTGTGGGTCAGGCTCATCTAATACATAAATTAGTGAAATGTATGGGTCTCTTTTTTGTAGCGTATTAACTAAATCAGAGCCTAAGTTTTTATATATATTTGCATCAATAAATGCAATATCATAATTTTTGTTTTTTAGAATATTCAATGATGCAGTATCACTTTTAGAAAAATCAACAATACAATCTATACCACATTTGGAAAATACATTTCGTGCAGGTTTGTAATAATTTTCATTATTTTCAATTACCAATATTTTTACAATTTCTGAAATCATCTATCTGTATTATGTAAATATTTTTGTTTTTAATTTTTTTAATCTTTTTTGCTTACCCATTTTGTAAGCACACTAAAAAGTTCATTTTCATTTATAGGTTTACAAATAAAATCATTCATACCACTTTGTATTGCTTCGTTTTTTGTTTCTGCAAATACATTGGCAGATATCCCTATAATTTTTATCTCTTTATCTTTCATTTCAGTGCGAATATAGGTTGAAGCTGCAAGCCCGTCCATCTCGGGCATTTGAACATCCATTAAGATCAAATCGAAATCTTTTTCTTTTTTGTATAAATCAATACATTCTTTCCCATTTCTTGCAATAGTAATATTAAATCCTTCAATTTTCAATATTTGTTTAATGATAAACTGATTTAGTATATCATCTTCTACTATTAATATTTTTGCATGTTTAATTTTTTCAAAGCCCGCAGGGTAAATGGTTTTATAAGAATTTGTAACAGCCTTGTTGTTAGAATCTACATCTTGTTCATTACTAATACCTAATGGTATTGTAAAATAAAACGAAGTTCCCTTGCTAATTTCACTAGCTACCTTTAACTCTCCACCCATAAGCGAAATAAAATTGTAACTAATATTTAGTCCTAGGCCTGTACCTCCATATTTTTTTGTAACACTACTATCGCCTTGCTCAAAGGCATTAAATATTTTTCCTAACTGTTCATCATTCATTCCTATACCACTATCCTTCACAGAAAAGGTAAGTTTCACTTTCTCGGTAGAAATATTTTCTTGCTTTATAGATAAAATAACTTTTCCTTTCTCTGTAAATTTAAATGCATTGCTTAC
>JANOZW010000242.1:0-10129 GCA_031429575.1 Ferruginibacter sp. | reverse complement strand
TGCAGTTGAATAATATAATAAATTTACTCCCGTTGCTGTTAGTGGTCCAGATGCTTGATTTTGACAATAAACGATTGGAGAAATTACAGTAGGCGCAGCTGGCAACGCATTCACCGTAACCGTTATCGCCAACCTTGGCCCTTCACAGCTATTCAACGTTTGACTTACATAATAAATAGTGCTACCAACTGTAGCTGTACTTGGTGTAGGTGCTGTTGCAGAACCTGTGCCACCTGTAGCCGTTGTGTACCACAATAAACCTGTACCAGTAGCTGTAAGTGCTGTGGCTGTTACGTTTTGGCAATACGTAACTGTGGTTGTGCCTGTAGGCGCAGCGGTTGCACAAGCTGGCACACTTACATATATATGATACTCGCCCGGTGCAAGCACAATACTTTGTGTAGCATTGGTAAGGTTAAATGTTGAATTGGTAGCGCCATTTATTCCAGTTCCTGTTCCTGTGCTTAAGTAATTTGTCCAATCGCCTGTGCTCTGAAATGTAACCGATTTTGTTTGTTGTACCACATCCAAATTAGCAACTACAGTTACTTTTTTACCAGTAGCATTTGGGTCTGCTATTTGAAAAGTTTTTACCAATCCTCCGCCATTAAAAAAGTCATACGAAAAAGTAGTGTTGTTAAAAACTGCCGGATTATTCAATCTTAGATCAAGCATTTTTTTATATGCATCGTATAATTTTCTACGATTTGGGTCTAACATATATTCCCACTTTGGTGGCTTGTTTGAAACATTTGATCCACCAAAATTAATTGTTACATCGTAGCCTCTTTCTTCAAATTGCCAAATCATTTTTGGGCCGGGTACGGTAAAGAAAACGGATGCTGCTGCTTCTTCTCTTGCCAATGCAGTGTTTAAAACTTTTACATCATAACCACCAGATGCATTACCAAATTGTAAGTTCTTATACATGGTGCGTTCTTCATCGTGGCTTTCCATATATCCCATCAAACTCGGCCCACTAAATAATCTTTGAGATGAATTATATGCAATAGCAGAAATATCTGAATTGCTTGCAAAGCCCATGGTACATTGATTGTACTTGGCATTCATATTGCCCCAAGGCATAAAACCTTTTGTTACATATTCTTGTTCTTCTTGGTTTGGCAGACTTCCCAAAAATTCTAAAATCATGTAGGTATTTGGATGAGATGGCACTACGTTGTCATAATAATAATTCAAATTAGCCACCCTTGCTGGGTCATAATTTTCTACTGTAGTAGTATTCGTTATGGTTTGTGAAAACCCTTTTGCTAAATCAAATCTAAAACCATCTACACGATATTCATCTATCCAAAAATTTAAATTGCGTTGTACAAAATATTTTGTAGCTGTAGAGTTGTGGTTAAAATCGTTGAAAACACTGTAAGGATGTGTTGCTACAACATTAAGCCATGGGTTATTAGCCGCAGGCTGATTGGTAGCACTGTTCCAATACAATTTTGCTTGTGCTGCATTACCAGTGCAATGGTTGTACACCACATCTAAAATAACAGCAATGCCATTTAAGTGACACTTATCTATAAATTCTTTTAACTTATTTTTTGTGCCATAATATTTATCAGGCGCAAAAAAGTAAGAAGGGTTGTAACCCCAACTTTCGTTGCCATCAAACTCGTTTATTGGCATAAGCTCTATTGCATTTATACCAATATTTTTTAAGTAGTTTAAAGAATCTATTAATGATTGATAACTATGCTCTGCAGTAAAGTCTCTTATCAATAATTCATACGCCATCAAGTTTCTTTTATCTGGCTTTACAAAACTATTGGCTAGCCATGTATATTGTGGCTCTGCAGTTTGTAATATCCCCACCAAGCCACTTGTAAGTCCCGTTGGATAAGGCTTTAAGTTAGGGTACGTTACACTTGTAATAAAGGGATCATTATCTGGATCCAAAATTTTTTGTGTGTATGGGTCAGCAATTTTGATGGTATTGTCCACCAAATATTGATAGCCGTATTCTACTCCTGGAGTAAGACCCGTCAGCGTTATCCAATAATAATTACCATCTGGCGTTTTGTTCATTTGCCCTGCGCAATAGGTCGTCCAGTTATTAAAGTCGCCAATTACATTTACGCTTGTTTTATTGGGTGCATACAATACCAATGTAGCAGATGTATTGCCTGGTAAATAGTTTATACCTTCTATTGCATCGGTGGGCAAAGCAGCTACTGTTTGAGTAGGCGTAATGTAGAAACTAAATGAATCTTTTTTAAGTCCAGTTCCATCATTGCCTTCAAACATTATTTTTTGTTCGCATTGTGTGGCTACAGTTGCTACGCCAGAAAGAGTAGCTGCACTTGCTGTTGTATTAACAGTTGTTCCATTAAATTTTATGGTAAGTGCCGCATTATTACTTGCTACACCAGTTACGTTTACACTATTGCCAATAACTAGATTTAATGGCTCTGCATATGGTATAAAACGAGGCTCAAACGGAGGTAGGTTAAGCCTTACCGCAAATTGGCCTGCTGCATAAACAGGAATGTACATATCACTGTTATCAGAATTTACTTGCTTTGCAGAACCATCTCCTTTTCTAAAAATGATGTTTACTTTATTGATAGTTTCTCCAGCTGGTACACCAAAAAACGTTCTTATATTATCAATGGTATAAGAATATTTATTATTGCCCAATGCAGTAGCTTGTGCCAATGGAGTTGGCGCATTAAAATTGGTAAATTTCACATACTTCCAATCACCAGGACCAGTGCTTAAGTTTGTGTTTACACCCACGTGCACATACACATCGCTGGAGTTGCCACCACCATAATTTAAAAGTCCTTGGTTTCCTTTTGTACAATCAACTGTTACCGTCATGGTGCTATTATCGTTTGGAAACTCTGGGGTCCAAGAAAGCAATCGTTGCGAAAACGTTGTAGTTGTAATAGCAAAAAGTACAACCGCTAGTAAAATTTTTTTCATATAAGCTTCTTATTTGGGGTAAAATGTAAACATAAAAATACACAAACAAACCAACTAAAAACTTGAATTACTAATAAATATTTTGGATGGATGTAGAAAAAAAATATGCCAACTCATTACAAGTTGGCATATTACATATAATTAATGCTATTTATTATCGCAAATCAACTACTTCTACCCCTGGGTATTTTTTTGCATCAAACACAAATAGAGCATCTTGCACATTTGTATTGGTTTTTAAGCCTGAAGTGCTAAGGGTATATTTGTTGCCAGTTTTCTCTAATAATTTCATAGAAACGATGGAATTATTGCTCACGTATAACAAGATTTTAAAAATGGCTTTTGTTTTATCAATTGGTGTAAGTTCAATTTCACTTAGTCCTTTTGTAGTACCATTTAGTTTGTATAAATAATCTTTGTCATAAAAATTGGTGAATAATTTTTGTGGGGTAATGCTGTTTGCATTGGGGTCTATTTTGCTTACAGTAACTTCTTTAGCCGCTTTATCCAATGTCCATACATTTATACCTTCGGAGAACTGCTCTTGACCAGTTGCAGAAATCCTATACTTATTACCTTTCATGAAAAAAGAACCTGCTTTTGTGCCGAGGGCTTTGCCTGCTGCATTTTCTATTTTTATAGCAAATTTTGATTCTACACTTTTAAATGTTCTAAACTTAGCGCTCACTGCGTCTAATATTACTTTAGCTTTTGGATCGTTTGCTCCTATTCCTTTTGGTGCCTGAGCTTGTAAGCTAGTACATGCTACAAGCATGAGCATAAGAATGCTATAAAATTTATTCATATTCTTTCTAGTTTTTTTTCGACGTGCAAATATAGGCATAAGACAAACTTGTATTGTAAAGGTTTAAAGAAGTTTTGCAAGATTATGTTAATATGGGGTTTGCTTAGAGACCTATTTTCTGATTCGCAGAAAATGGGGTTAGCTACGAAGGCGCTAAGGCACGAAGGATTTTGCTTCGCAAAATGGGTGGAGTTTTTTGCTGGAAAGGCGAGAAGGCGTTTTGTGGTTCCGTTTCAGCGGAGTTTTCACCAGAATAAACCTCAAAATATAAAAACTACAATCGGTGAAACCCCGATGTAGAATAGAACCACTAAAATTTACTAGCCCAACCTTCGATATATAATTAAGCAGGTTATTTATATTTTATTTTGATAACGAAAACGTAGGGCTTTATAAAATTTGAAGTTTATTGATGCGTCGGAGTTTCGCAACAAAGTCTCGTAATAATTTTTTAGTGGCTACTTGCGAAAACCCCACAGAGACAATTCGTTTATTGCGAATAACCCAACGGGGTTCACTTTGAGTAACCACGGGTGCAACCCGTGGACATAATGCACAATCTATTGCACAATCTATTGCATAATAAAAGATGCCAAAAGATATACTGTTGAACGGAGCGTCGCCACCGAAGCCCAATCAAGGCACTTCAGCCCATAAACCACCCATAAAAATGTACGCTAGTAAATTTTTATGGATAAACTGTTTATAAACTAATGGCTTAACAAGTACAAATGCTATATTTTTGTCGCCATGGCAAAAGCAGGTACAGAAACTCCTTTAATGCAACAACACAATGCCATCAAGGCCAAATACCCTGATGCGATTTTGCTTTTTAGAGTGGGCGATTTTTATGAAACATTTGGACAAGATGCGGTGATTACTTCGCAAGTGCTGGGTATTACTTTAACGAAACGAAATAATGGTGACGAAAATTCATCGCAGTTGGCTGGGTTTCCTCACCATGCATTGGATACATATTTGCACAAGTTGGTAAAGGCGGGTTATAGAGTAGCTATTTGCGACCAACTGGAAGACCCAAAAGCGGCGAAGGGAATTGTGAAACGTGGAGTAACAGAATTGGTAACGCCGGGTGTGGCTACGAGCGATAAATTGCTGGAGCATAACAACAATAATTTTTTAGCATCGCTGCATTTTACAGATGATAAAATTGGCATTGCATTTTTAGATATTTCTACCGGTGAATTTTTTATAGCAGAAGGCGATAAAGAATATGCCGATAAATTATTGCAAAGTTTGCAACCTGCCGAAGTTATTTTTCAGCGCAACAAACAAAAATATTTTAAAGAAACGTTTGGCAATTCGTTTTTTACCTATGCATTGGATGAATGGATTTTTGCGGATGTGTATGCCAATGAAATTTTGCTGAAACACTTTGGCACACATAGTTTGAAAGGTTTTGGTACAGATGGTATGGCGGTGGGCATTATTGCTGCTGGTGCTATTTTGCATTATTTAAAAGATACCGAGCATCCAAATTTGCAACACATTACTTCGTTGCAACGTATAAATAAAGAAGAGCATTTGTGGATGGACAGGTTTACGATTCGTAACCTAGAATTGCTGGGGCCAAATGAAAATAGTAGTTTGTTTAAAACGATAAACAACACGGTATCGCCAATGGGTGCACGATTGATGAAGCGTTGGATGTTGATGCCGCTGAATGAATTGAGCAGAATAAATGAACGGCTAAACGCTGTTGAATTTTTTATAAAAGAAACCGATACTCGCAACAATATTACCAAGCATATAAAACAAGCAGGCGATGTAGAAAGGCTGGCAGCAAAAGTGCCACTGAAAAAAATAAATCCGAGAGAGGTATTGCAAGTGGCGAAAGGTTTGCAACAAACGGCTGCTATAAAAATAATTTGTGAAGCGAGTAGCAATGAATATTTGAAACGATTGGGCGATAGTTTGAATAGTTGCGATTATATTCTCAATAAAATTTTAAAAGAAATAATAGAAGCGCCGCCTGCGGCTGCAAACAAAGGCGGACTCATAGCTGCGGGCATACATGAGGAGCTGGATGAGCTGAGAAATATTGCTAGTGGTGGTAAAAATTATTTGCTGGAGCTGCAACAAAAAGAAGCGTTGGCTACTGGTATTTCTTCTTTAAAAATAAGTTTTAATAATGTGTTTGGTTACTACCTTGAAGTAACCAACCTGCACAAACCAAAAGTACCTGATACTTGGATACGCAAGCAAACCCTCGCAAATGCGGAGCGTTACATTACGCCTGAGTTAAAAGTGTACGAAGAAAAAATTATTGGTGCTGAGGATAAAATTTTTGCGATAGAGCAACAAATATTTCAAGAATTATTAAATGAACTACAAGACTACATTGCACCCATGCAAGTGAATGGGCATGTGATGGCAGTGCTGGATAATTTGTGTTGCTTTGCCAACAATGCTTTGCAATACAATTATAAAAAACCTTTGTTGCACGATGGGTTTGAGATGGATTTGAAAGATAGCAGGCACCCTGTTATTGAGCGGCATATTCCGCAAGGCGAAAGCTATATTAGCAATGATATTTTTTTAGATAACCAAACCAACCAACTGATAATTCTTACTGGGCCAAACATGAGTGGTAAGAGTGCAATACTTAGGCAAACGGCACTCATTACTTTGATGGCGCATATGGGAAGTTTTGTACCTGCATCGGCAGCAAAAATTCCGCTGACAGATAAAATATTTACAAGGGTTGGCGCATCGGATAATATTAGTGGCGGCGAGAGTACGTTTATGGTGGAGATGAATGAAACAGCAAGCATCATAAATAATCTTACGGCACGAAGTTTGATTTTGTTGGATGAGATTGGTAGGGGAACATCCACTTACGATGGTATTTCTATTGCGTGGAGTATTGCAGAATTTATACACCAAAGTGTGCATGCGCCAAAAACATTATTTGCTACGCATTACCATGAGTTGAACGAATTGGAAAATAAATTTGGGCGAATAAAAAATTACCACATCACCAATAAAGAAGTGGGTAATAAAATAATTTTCTTGCGCAAGCTGGCACCAGTTGGCAGTACGCACAGTTTTGGTATTCATGTAGCACGTATGGCGGGTATGCCACCGAGTTTGATTGATAGGGCAAATGAAATTTTATTGGAACTAGAAAAAAAGAATGAAGGAGATTATGAAAAGGGGACAGTTCACTCGCCCGACTTAACAAAAAAAATGAAAGAGATTGGTATGCCAAAAATGCAACTGAATATTTTTGATGCACACTCTATGACTTTTGAAGAAATAAGAACGATTTTAGAAACAGTGGATATAAATAGATTGACACCGGTGGAAGCATTACTTAAGCTTCAAGAAATAAAAGGGAAAGTGAAATAATTTTTGATTGCTGATTTATTTGATTGCTGATTTTATTGTGTGCAAGTTTTACATTTTTCAGCAAACTTTTAACATGTGGAAGCAGCTATTCTTTGATAAGACGGCTCTTTTTAAGATATCTTTACGTTGTATGAAATTTAAATTAAGGTTTGTATTTTTTATTGTTGTTGTTTTGTTTGCAACTAATGCTGGAGCACAGTGTACAGCTTTGGGGCAAAATCCTAATTCAGCAATTCCCGTTTGCGGTACACTTGTTTTTCATCAAGATTTAATTACAAATTGTGTTGGAGCTGATGTCGCACATGTTGGATGTCCTGAGGCAGTAACATCCAGTAGTTCATATTGGTATAAATTCACTTGTTATCAAACAGGCACTTTAGGATTTTTAATAAGTGGTTTAAATTGTTCTGATGATTATGATTGGGAACTATTTGATATTACAGGCACCACGCCAAATGCAGTTTATACAAATGCTTCTTTGCAAGTATCTTTAAATATTTATGGAACCCAAGGCTGCGGTGGTGGCGGGGTGCCTCCTAACTCACCTACAGGCTGCTCGCCTAGTGGTTCTGGTAATGTTCACTGCTTAGGAGATGCAAGAGGCAATTCACCTTTTAATAGTATGCCAGTAATTACTGTAGGTCATGATTATCTGTTGATGGTAACCAATTGGACGCAAACTACTACAGGTTACGATTTAACATTTACGGGTGGCACTGCAAATATTACTGACCCATTAGAACCACATATAAAAAATGCTTCTGCACCTTGTGATGGTACAGAAATACGCATTAAGTTAAATAAAAAAATGAAGTGCAATAGCAATGCTGTTGATGGCTCTGACTTTACAGTAACTGCTCCAAATGGAACTATTTTAAATCCTGTTTCCACCATTGCTGATGCATGTGCTAGTGGTTTTGATTTTGATTCATTATCTATTTTTATGACAGCGCCACTTGCACCTGGTACTTACACCTTAAAAGCAAAAAAAGGAACGGATAGTAATTCATTAAAAGATAATTGTGATAGAGAAATACCAGTAGATGAAGCAGTACAATTTACTGTTTTCCCTTTGTTTCCTACGCCAATGGATAGCCTCACAAAACCGAAATGTGAGCCCGATAGCCTTGTACTAATTTTCAGAAAAAATATAAAATGTAGTAGCATAGAACCTAGTGGAAGTGATTTTAATATTACTGGTCCGTATCCTGTTACGATAACTTCTGTTTCTGCAAATTGTGTGAGAGGGGGAAGCAATAAAATTGTGTTGAAATTATCTGCATCAATGCAAGTGGCTGGTAATTTTTTAGTGAATTTAAAAATGGGGACAGATGGTAATACATTGATAGATGAGTGTGATATGGAAACACCTTTACCAGATGATGTGGCATTTGTAGTAAAAGATACGGTGAATGCAAATTTTAAAGAAACGATAAATTATACTTGTTCATTAAACACGGTTAATTATTTTCATAATGTTGCAAACACTGTAAACAGTTGGCTTTGGAGCTTTGGCTCAACAGCAAATAGCAGTTTGCAAAATCCAATAATTACTTATACCAATTTTGAACCAAAGATCACTACACTTATTGTGAGCAATGGGGTTTGTAGTGATACGGCAATCAAGCAAATTGTTTTTGAAAATTATTTGAAAGCCAGTTTTGATGTTACAGATGTTATTTGCCCAAACAAACCTGCATCATTTAAAAATAATTCAGTTGGACGAAATTTAACCTACAATTGGACGTTTGGGAATGGAAATATTTCCAGTGCAACAAACCCGGCACCACAAACTTTTCTGCCGTTATTATATGATGATTATGATGCTAGACCGAGATTGATTATTACCAACGATTTTGGTTGTGATGACACAACTTACAGAAACGTAAAAGTGGTTTATAGTTGCTTTATTGCAGTACCCACAGCATTTACACCAAATGGTGATGGCAAAAATGATTTCCTTTATCCATTAAAAGCGTACAAAAGCTCTAGCCTAAGTTTTAGTGTGTACAACCGTTTTGGGCAGCGAGTTTTTTATTCCAATGATTGGCAGCAAAAGTGGAATGGTAAGTTTAAAGGCATACCACAAGATTCGGGTACATATGTGTGGACGCTAGATTATATAAACCTAGAAAGTAATAGACGTGTAGTGGAGAAGGGGACGACGATTTTGATTAGATAATAAACATTAGATTTTATAACCGATGCTTATATCCAAAATTTGCAATCTTAAATTAGAGGTGACACCTCTTTGAAAGTAATTTTACCTTAAAGTTCATTATGAAAGGTGTCACCTCTTGCGGCAATTTTAATTCTGCCCAATTTATTTTGAATTTTTTAATGATAGAAATTTATACTTAGCTTTGATTGTAAAGCATTATTTATTATTCCCTATTAATTATTCATTAAAAATTATTTATTAAAAAATGTCCTCTGTTTATTACTCCGACTATTTAGCACTCGATAAAATTATAGATGCACAGCATCCAATAACTTTTAATGAAGGCAAAGAGCCTGCACACGATGAAATGCTTTTCATTATTATTCACCAAGCATACGAGCTTTGGTTTAAGCAAATTTTATTTGAAGTAAATTCTGTTACGGCAGTAATGGGCAAAACGGTTATGGATGATAATTCGGCGGAATTACAAACTGTAGTGCATCGTTTGCAAAGAGTAGTTACGATATTAAAAGTATTGGTACAACAAATTGATGTTATAGAAACCATGACGCCATTGGATTTTTTAGATTTTAGAGATATGTTGCGCCCAGCATCTGGGTTTCAGAGTTATCAATTTAAAATAATAGAAGCCAAACTCGGTTTAAAATTTGAGCAGCGCCACGGGCAAAATTATTACACATCGCAACTTCAACAGAAAGATATTGATATAATAAAAGATGCAGAAGCAGGTAATACTATTTTAGCATTGGTAAATAAATGGCTAGAAAGAATGCCGTTTTTTAAAGATGAAGAGTATTGGAAAAACTATATGGCGTCTTCATCTGAAG
>JANOZW010000241.1:0-2638 GCA_031429575.1 Ferruginibacter sp. | reverse complement strand
GTTTTTAAAAAAACTTTTGATGGAGCTAAAGGATATCAGCAGCAAATGGGACAGAAAAAAGATTTTACCGAAGCAGAAATAAAAGAGGCTTTAGATGAAAAAGGAGTTATACCACAATTGTATTATAACAACAAAGAGTATGTAGGTAAGGGGAAAATAGGAGATGAAGAAACATATCGATTGAAAGTGATTTTTGCAAGCGGTCGTACATCTGTACAACAATATTCGCTAAAAACTGGATTATTATTGCAAGAAGAGACTACATCGAAGCAGGGTGATGTGGATGTTGTAAGTACAATAGAGTACAAAGATTATAAAAAAGTAGGAACATTGCTTTTTCCGCATAATATAATTGTGAATGCTGATGGGCAAGAGTTTAATATGAAAGCAACTGAGATAAAATTGAATGCTGGGGTTGCTGCGAGCGATTTTGAATAAAAAAATTAGTTGAATTAAATAAAAAGAGGCTGTCTCAAAACTATGAGTCAGCCTCTTTTTATTCGGATCCCTGATGGAGAACGAAGGTCTTTTAAGCGATTCTTGAGGCGTATCTTTTTGATTTGATACAGCCTCATTTTTTAATGATATACCTAAACACCAAATTGACCAAGATGATGATCCAAATGTTTATAAAACATATTGTTCCATTCTGTGGCGTTTAAAACACCAAATGAATGAGATTCTTTTCCATTAAAATTGGCTTCGCCCAATTGCTGTGTTTTTTGTATATATTGTATTAATCGATTTTTTTCTATATTAAAATCTTTATCGGTTTTAATGATAAATGCTGGTGCTGTTTGAGAATTTTGTTTGTAAGGCACTTCATTTGTAACAGTCCTTTTTACAAAAGATTTCAAGATAAATTTCATGAAAAAATTTGGCTTTGGATGGATGTTGTCAAAGGCCATTTCATAAGTAACGTTGCAATGCGCAAGCATTTGCGCTACACTCATTTTACCCCATTGCTCAGGAGTGCTATTGGTAAGTTTGTTTATTCTTTCGATAATGTTATCGGATACTTCTTTGATGAAAACGCTTGGTAAGGCCATGATTATTTTTTTGCGAAAGTAAATAATTTTAATGATCATTCAATGGCAACCCTCTTTTCACAAATTCTGTCCAGTTTAAATATTCATCGCCTTTTCTTTCTTCTACCATCGTTATACAGTCATTTACTGGGCACACAATTTTGCATAAGTTACAGCCCACACATTCTTCTTCTTTAATAGTGTATTTATTATATGGATTTCCTCTTTCGATATTTATAGATTGGTGAGATGTGTCTTCGCAAGCTATATAACATAAGCCGCAATGAATACAGGCATCTTGATTAATTTTTGCCACAATATGATAATTGATATCTAGCTCTTCCCACTTGGTAATTTTTGGAACAGATAAGCCAACAAAATCATTGATGGTTGCATATCCTTTTTCATCCATCCAATTATTTAAACCATCGCACATATCGGTAATGATTTTAAAACCACTTATCATAGCAGCTGTGCATACTTGTACATTGCTTGCTCCTAGTAGCATAAACTCTGCTGCATCTTTCCATGTTGTAATTCCACCTATGCCAGATATGGGCATCGCTTTTATTTTTTCGTGCTGTGCAAGACTAGTAAGCATTTTTAATGCAATGGGTTTTACAGCTGGGCCGCAATAACCACCATACACTGATTTGCCACCCACGTTTGGGTTTGGTACAAGCGTATCCAAATTTATTCCTGTAATAGATTGTATGGTGTTTATCAATGACAAGCCATTACTGCCGCCTTCTATGGCAGCAATAGCACCTGGTACAGCCGAGTGTACATTTGGTGTTAGTTTTGTAATTACTGGCAGTGTGGCTACTTCCATTACCCATTCTACCACCATTTTTGCAATTTCAGGATCTTGCCCAACGGCAGCACCCATGCCTCTTTCCACCATTCCATGCGGACAACCAAAATTTAATTCCAACCCATGTGCACCAGTATCTTCTACTTTTTTTATTAACTCATGCCAGCTTTTTTTATCATTATCTGCCATTAAAGAAACCACCATAGCACGGTCAGGAAAAAGTTGCAACACTTCTTTTATTTCTTTCAAATTAATATCGAGCGGTCTATCCGATATCAATTCTATATTATTAAAACCTACTGCTTTTCTTCCATTATAATCCAACGATGAATAACGAGAAGAAACATTTTTTACCTGGCTACCCAATGTCTTCCAAACCACGCCACCCCAGCCAGCTTCAAATGCACGGAGCACATTTATTTTTTTATCTGTAGGCGGTGCAGATGCTAACCAAAAAGGGTTTGGTGATTTTATGCCGAGAAAATTTGATTGTAAGTTTGCCATTTTTATGATTTTTTTGGAACGCTGATAACACTGATTTTATATGATTTAAAAAGATTTTTTTTGTTTTATCATAAAAATCTTAATCAATCTGCTTTTATCGGTGTTCCATTCCTAAATATTCTAAAATTCCTTTTGCCCCATCTTTACCCGCTTGCACAGCATCCACTACTTCCTTACCACCATTCACCGCATCGCCACCGGCAAACACACCTTTGATATTTGTTGCACAATTCTCATCAATCACAAGTTTGCCATTCTTGTTATCCAATTTATATTTTGTAACTAATTTTTC
>JANOZW010000240.1:0-7256 GCA_031429575.1 Ferruginibacter sp. | reverse complement strand
AGAAAAATATTTATCAAATTATCCTGGTGCGGTAGTTATTGTAAGTCACGATCGTTTTTTCTTGGATAGAATGGTAAATAAGATTGTAGAATTATATCAGCGTGAATTACATTTTTATACAGGCAATTATTCTTACTATATGGAGGAGAAAGACATTCGTATAGACATGCAGAAAAAAGCGTTTGATAACCAACAAGATTACATACGCCAGCAAGAAAGATTTGTGGAGCGTTTTAAAGCAAAAGCCAGTAAAGCCGCAGCTGCACAGAGTATTGTAAAGCGTTTAGATAAAATAGAAAGAATAGAAGACGTAAATATTGAGCGTCCGAATATGAAAATAAATTTTATTTTAAACAAAACACCTGGCAAAGTGGTTACCGCTTTAAAAGGAATTAGCAAAAGTTTTGGTGATTTAAAAATATTAGAAAATACAGGAGCAGAAATTGATAGAGGAGATAAAATTGCACTGATTGGAGCAAACGGAAAAGGAAAATCTACGCTATTAAGAATTGTAGTAGGTACAGAACAATTTGAAGGAGAGCGTGAGTGGGGGCACAATGTAGAAGAATCATTTTATGCGCAGCATCAGCTAGAGGTGTTGAACCCTAATAATGATTTGATAGAAGAAATGCAAGAAGCCAGAAGTGGTAAAAATGACTTGGAGCTTCGTAGTTTACTAGGTTCGTTTTTATTTAGTGGCGATGCGGTCGAGAAAAAAATAAAAGTATTGAGTGGTGGTGAAAAAGCCCGTGTGGCCTTAGCAAAAACAATTGCTAGTAAAGCCAATTTTTTAATGCTGGATGAGCCTACGAATCACTTGGATATTCATTCGGTGGATTTATTGGTAGAAGCGTTGAACAAATATGAAGGCACGATTATTTTGGTAAGTCACGATCGTTATTTTATAAGCCGTATAGCCAATAAAATTTGGGAAATAGAAGACCATAAAATACTAGAGTTTAAAGGCTCTTATGCTGAGTGGGAAGATTGGAAAGAGCGCAGGGCAAAGGACAAAGCTGCTGCTGAGAAAGAAATAAAAACAACAGAAGTAAAAAAAGTAGTTGAAGTAAAGAAGGAAGTAAAACCTGTTGTAAATGCTCCCATAAATAAAGAAGCTGATAAAGTAAAAAAGCAATTTAATTCGCTTGAAGGAAAAATAGCAGAACTAACCAAAAAGAAAGTTGCATTAGAGGCAGAACTAGGCGCACCAGAAATATACAGCGATAATGCTACATTTGTACAAACAGAAATGGCGTATAAAAACATAAATGCAGAACTGGCTATTGCTAATAAAGAGTATGAGGTATTGTTTGAGAAGTTGATGGAGTTCGATAATGGTTAAATTGTTTTATTGTTAAAAGTTTCAGGTTACGAGTTTTTGAGTTACGGGTTGCGGGTTTGTTTATTGGTTGCATTGTAAATTATTATTTGCTTTAAAAGAATTGTGAAATGCATTTAAAATGCGAAGCATTTTCCTTCCCGCCTTTTTTACCATAAAACGTCTTCCCGCCTTCTCGGCAAAAAAATGAAGCAATAAAAGCGAAGCTTTTTTATTCGTGTTTTATTCGTGCATTCGTTGCTCTTTACTTTGCGAAACAAAACTTAAAAAGCGAAGCTTTTCTCTTTGTGCCTTAGCGCCTTTGTGGCAATAAATTTTTGCGAAGCAAAAACCAAACTCTTTTCTGTAAAATAAAATTTCTCAAATGAAAAAAATAGCAATCATCGGTGGCGGAAACCTAGGCTCAGCAATAGCTACAGGGCTTTTGCAAAGTAATTTTTGCGCAGCAGAAAACATCACTGTTACCAAGCGAAATACAAATACCATTGTAGCGCTTCAAGAAAAAGGTATAAATATTCATTCAGATAATGCAAAAGCAGTAGTAGAAAATGATGTAATTATCCTTGCCATAAAGCCTTTTCAAGTAAAAGAAATTTTAGAAGAGATAAAACCAAATCTTACATCAAATCATTTATTAATTTCGGTAGTTACCGGTGTTAGTTTAGAAGATATAAAAAGCATTGTTGGAAATGAGGTAGCTATTTTTAGAGCCATGCCAAATACAGCCATTGCCATACAAGAAAGCATCACTTGTTTAAGCTCTACCAATACAAATGCCACACAAATAAAATTTACCCAAGATCTGTTTAACAACTTAGGCAAAACAGTAAATATAGATGAGAAGCTAATGAATGCTGCAACGGTACTTGGTGCATGTGGCACAGCGTATGCTATGCGTTACATACGTGCCAACATACAAGCAGGTATAGAAATTGGCTTTGATGCCGCTACAGCAAGCCTCATAGCCTCGCAAACGGTAAAGGGTGCAGCAGAATTATTGCTTACCTTAAAAACACATCCTGAGCAAGAAATAGATAAAGTAACTACCCCAAAAGGCTGTACCATTGCGGGGTTGAATGAAATGGAGCATCAAGGGTTTAGTTCATCTATTATAAAAGGTATTGCAGCAAGTTTTAATAAGATTGGCTAATATTAATCGGTTGCATTTAAAAGTAACGCCAGAGGTGTCACCTTTTAGCTGAGACTATAAAGTTTAAAGTATCTACCAAAGGTGACACCTCTACACTAAAATCGCAACTACTTTATACAAGATAGTTTACAATCAATCCAACCTCCTTCCCATTTCTTCATCTATCAAACCAAAAATAATTTCAGGTTTAAGTGTTCGCCATTGAAGCAGCTCCATCATTTCAATATAATTGGTAATGCGTGCTTTTTTAAAATCATGTTTGCTTTGGTCAGGTAAATTCATCAGCACCAACCATCCCCTATCCTCTTCTATTTGCTCATGCCATTCTTCATAATAACTATCATCGCTGCTATGAAAGTTAAGCACACTTTCTCCTATCAAAATAAATTTATAAATACCCTCTCTGTACATTTTATCTGTAACATTTCTGCGTAGCGTCATTATATCATTTTCTATGGCATCGTTCCACTCGCCTAGCAATTCTATTATGGCATAGTGCTGCTCATAATCCACAAACAAAACCTTTATGTAAAGCGTGTTTGAGCCCATTTCATCCCACTGGGGATGTATGTAATAATTATATACTTGCATGGTATATTGAAACTCATTATACACACGTTTGTAAAAAGGTGATTTAGCATCTTCTTCGGCTGCGTACATGTGCCGCCAATTGTAATATGGTTCTATATCCTGCATAAAATTTTATTAATGATAATTTTGTTTTGATATACTATTATTTTATTTTTTAGGATTAATAATAATCACATATAAACACATGGCAAAATTACGAGTAACCAATTTCAAGAAACAGAAAATATCTTACTAAAAATTATTATCAATTCCAATGATTGGTTAGTTTTACAAACGATATAATCAACTATAATATTTACATGCATACAATTAAATGGGGCATCATAGGCTGTGGCGATGTAACCGAAATAAAAAGTGGCCCAGCTTTTAACAAAGTACCCAACTCCGCATTGGTAGCCGTTATGCGCCGCAATGCAACCAAAGCAGCCGATTATGCAAAACGACACAATGTGCCTCGCTGGTACGATGATGCTAATGCACTAATAAACGACCCTGAAGTAAATGCCATCTACATAGCTACCCCACCCGATTCGCATGAAGCGTACGCCCTAGCCGCCATAGAAGCAGGCAAGCATGTGTATATAGAAAAACCAATGACACTACATTATTTATCTGCACTAAATATTGCCACGGCAGCTAAGGCAAAGCAAGTAAAACTAGTAGTAGCGCATTATCGTAGAGAGCAACCTATATTTAAAAAAATAAAATCATTGCTAAACGACAATGCCATTGGTGATGTACGCTTGGTTCGTTTAGAATTTTGTAAGCCCTCACTTACTCCCACAGAGCTTACTCACACAGGCGTAGCATGGCGTGTAAATCCTAGCATTTCTGGTGGTGGCCTTTTTCATGATCTTGCACCGCATCAGTTAGATTTAATGTATTACTTTTTTGGAGCTGTAGAAAAAATGAATGGCATAGCCGTAAATCAATCTAAAGATTATGCTGCCGATGATTTGGTGGTTGGAAATGTGCTCTTTAAAAATGGCGTCGTTTTTAATGGCAGTTGGTGTTTTAATGCAGCTACTTCAATAGATAATTGTACGATCATAGGCAGCAATGGTTCTATTCAGTTTAGCGTATTTGTGGGTACTACCATAACGGTGCAGGTAAATGATGTAATCCAAACATTTTCATTTGCACCATTACAACATGTACAACAACCCATGATTGAAAAAACGGTACAATATTTTTTAGGGCAAGCACCTAACCCATGTAGTGCTGATGATGGTGTAGCAGTGATGCAAATGATAGATGCATTTGTAGGTAAGTAAATATTGAAATGAAAAGCTACTCCTTACCACCATTTTAAATAAATCCAATCTGCATCAATAAAATTTAATTCACTATATTTAATTTTATTATTACCAATTATTTTCTAACTACGCTTATGCATTTCAAACAACTACTGCTAGCTGCTTCTGCCTCCTTACTTTTTTTAAAAGGCTTTTCCCAACCCAAAGTTCCAGACCATGTATTCTACCAAAAACTTGAAAATGGATTAGAAGTTATGGTGTTGGAAGATCATACCATTCCTTTTTCTACGATAGAAATAGCTTGTAAAAATGGCTCATTTACGGAAGACAATGAGTACAATGGTCTCAGCCATTTGTACGAACACATGTTTTTTAAATCAAATAAAGAATATAAAAGTCAAAATGATTTTTTGAATGCAGTAGATAAGCTTGATATGACTTACAATGGGCAAACCTTGGAAGAAAACGTGACCTATTATTTTACGCTACCAAAACAAAATACCATAAAGGGCCTAGAGTTTATGAACACAGCTATTCGCTATCCGAGGTTCAAAAAAGCCGACATGCTTACGGAAAACCCCATAGTAGATGCAGAGTTTCAAAGGCACGAATCAAGCCCGTATTATGTATTGATAGATACCATTAACCACTTGCTTTGGGGGAATAATTATAGCCGTAAAAATATAATCGGCAATCATCAAGTAATCCTTTCGGCTACTCCTGAAAAAATGGAAATCATAAAAAACAAATTTTATTATCCTAATAATTGCTTGCTCATTGTAGCAGGTGATGTTGAGCATACCGAAATTTTCGCTAAGGTTGAAAAAATTTATGGCTCTTGGAAAAGTTCAACTTTTGATCCATTAAAAGAATTTCCCATACCCGAAATAGAGCCATTGAAAAAGAACAGCCATGTAGTCATAGAATCTGAATTGGCCGAGTCTCCATTGCTCATCATACGCTGGCAAGGGCCCGATATGAGAAATGATATACAAGGAACCTACACGGCAGATGTTTTTTCATATATACTTAACCAACGTAGGTCTAAGCTAACTCAGGCGTTACAAGAAACTGGTTTAGCAAATGATATTCAGATAAACTATTACTCTCAAAAATATGTAGGTCCTATTACATTTTCTGTTTCTCCAAATCCATCTAAGATAAAGGAGTGTTACCAAGCCATGCAAAAAGAAATTGAACAGTGGGATAATGACAGTTACATTTCTTCCAAACAATTAGAACGTGCAAAAAAAATACTATATATTACCCAAGTAGAAGAACGAGAAGAAGTAGAACGATATGTACACCTCATTTCATTTTGGTGGGCTTGTGCATCCACAGACTATTATACTTTTTATAGGGAAAACATGGACAAAGTAACCCCACTTGATATAAAAAATTATGTAAGAAAATATATTAAAGGAAGATTTTCTTGTACTGGCCTTATTATACCCAAAGGCGCAAACCTACCAATCGATCCCAAATTTTATTTCTCAAAATAATTATAATGAAAACAATACGTTTAAAACTTTCTAGGATGGCAAAAATATTTTTGCTATTATTAATTACCGCTTCTGGCTATGCACAAAACAAAACAATAGAGTTTACCAGCAATGGGCTTAAAGTTATATTCCGACAAACCCAAAAAGAAACACTAGTAATGAGTATGTATTTTAGGGGTGGCACTTCTAATTATTCCGCTGCTACTGCTGGTATAGAATCAATGGCTTTGTCTGGTTTAATAGAGTGCGGAACTTCTACCTATCACGCCAATGATTTTAATGATCAAACAGACGAATATGGATTACACATGGCGGGCATTGCCGACAATGATTTTGGGGTGGTAAAATTAAGTTGCATTACAAGATATACCAACGAAGCATGGAAATTATTTTCCTCAGCCATTGCATCTCCAGTGTTTGAAGCACAAAAATTTGAACTTTTAAAAGAACAGAAAATTAATGATGTAAAGGGAGAGCAGTCTGACCCTGATAACCGATTAAAATGGCTTGCACAAGAGTTTGCATTTATCGGAACACCTTATGCAACCAACCCTTCAGGTACAGTTTCTAGTTTACAATCATTAAACAAGGATGCAGTAAAAAATTATTATTACAATACGTTGCTCAACAAAAATAGAATGTTTTTGGTAGTAGCAGGTAATATTTCTAAAGAAGATTTGGAGAAGAAAATTACAGAATCCTTTGCCAACATTCCTGCTAAAACATACAGCCCTGCCAATATAGAAAATGCCCGTTTTACAGAAGAACTTTATAAAATAGAAAACCGAAGCATTGCCACCAACTACATTGCAGGTATAATGAATGCTCCTAGAATAAATGATCCCTACTATCCGGCTTTTCGTTTGGCGGTTACACTTTTAAATAGTGCTATGTTCGATTTTATACGTTTAAACAAACAGCTTTCTTATGCACCTTACGCAGCAATATCAGAAGGTAAAATTTCGTATGTTACGCTGTATGCAAGTACCACTAAGCCCGAAGAAACTGTGAAAGCAATGCGCATTATTTTATCATACATGAAAAACAATAAATACACAGAAAAAGTATTGGAAAATGTACGAAAATCTCATTTACATTCATATGCAAAACGACAAGAAATAATGTCTGAAATTGCCGACCAATTAGGTAAAGCAGAAATAATGGGTGATTGGAAGCTAGCAGAAAATCTTGCATCTAGAATGAGTGCAGTAAATGCGGAAGAGATGAAGCATGTTATAAATATATATGCAAAAAATTTGAACTGGGCATATCTAGGAGCGCCTGAGTTGGGTAATGCATCATTTAGATAGGAGGTAAGTATTTGCTGCCGCATTTTAATTAAAAACAATGCCAACATGTAAAAATTGAAATTTTGCCTTTATTGGCATTCTAAGTTTACTAAAAAACTTTCGAGCAAC
>JANOZW010000239.1:0-12903 GCA_031429575.1 Ferruginibacter sp. | reverse complement strand
AATTCCATCAAAACGTTTAAAGCAAATTTAAAATCTCTCCAACGGTTTTGTGGGCCTTCTAAGAATTTAATTTCTGAAATCTCCATATTCAAATAAAATTAGTTTTCAATAATTTTTTAAAATGGAAGATACAACTTAAAGCAATATCAGAAAGTAGTAAATAAAACAATATCTATACTATTAAAGCTTTGCTGTGGTACTACTTTTTTAACGTAGCAGTACTCATTTAAATTTTTAAACTTACATTCTGTATAAAAAATTCATACAATTTCATTAATACTAACTCAACAGCTTGTATTCCATACTTACCAAATATCAGCAATAATATGATCGCTCCTATCCAATACATTTGCTTGTCTATTTGTTGTGGTTGTAATGCTATCATAAAAATAAGTTTAAATTGTTTGCAATACCTGTTCAAAGGTTATTTGAGAATGGTAAAAAATGACAGCATTAATGGAATTAGAAATTAAACAATATTTATGGGTTTTTTCTAACGCTATATTTGCTTTCTCTTTTAAAGATTCATCAGCCACAGATATTTTTGGATATACATTTATGAGTGTAAACTTGTACTTGCCATCTACAATTTCTATTTGCCCTATTGTATTGCATTCAAATGCAGCAATACTAAATTGTAATTTGTTTGCAAATGCCAAATAGGTTGTCATAAAACAACTACTAATTGCGCTTAAAAAAAGATGCTCGGGCGACCATGATTTTCCTTCGCCGCCAAACGCATGTGGAGTGGCTACATCTATTGTTCCATCTGCCTCTACAGCAGAAAGAATGCCTTTATTCTTCTCTTGCCAATCGAGTTTCACTTCAAAAAGAAATTGTTTGTCTGTTTTGCCTTTCATTATAAAATGTTTAGAACACAAATGTATTTAAGAACCAAACCAAGAAGAATGATTAAAATCAGAGCATTGAATGATAACAAGTAAATTAAACTTTTACTTTGTTACATTATATTCAATACTTTTCAAATAAAATTTACCATACACAAATTCACCCTCTGGGTAATGCCATACCGTTTCCCCATATTTTAAAACATTCATTCCATGTAGTGGCATGTACTCTTTTGCAGGTGTTGAAAAACGATATTGTTTCATATCGCCAATGGCATATCTATCATCAGAAATAAAATTGATAAGTTGTCCCTTTTCATTAAAATAAAGTGTAGCAGTTATTTTATTAGAGCCATTTGTAAATGTTGCTTTGGCAGATAAACTATCCATAGGAGTCCATTCAATTCTTTTATCAATCAAAGATGCAGGAGCCATTAAACACATATCGTTAAACAGGGTTACGGTTTCTGCTTTGTTCATTTCATTGCCTTTTACATTTACTACATTAAACAAGCCCAACAATTTTATTTGCATAGTTGCGGTAGCATTTTGATAGCAATGATAACCAGGCACAGTAGTACCATACATGTTGGCTTTCATAAAAAACAATCTAGCTGGGTTATCAAAAAAATTATACTGCGTAGATGTGAATTTGAAAAAATCTTTTCCTTTATCCCTCATTTCTCCATCAAACACAACCCTAATATTTTTTATTTTGGGCTTTCCAATAGCACCAGCATAGCGGATATACTTTTGTACAGGAAGCGGCAAGGAAACTATATCAGCTTCCGTTAGCATCTCATTTTTAGAAAAATTGGTTTGCGCTAAATGATTTTTTACATCTGATTTAAATTGCATTTCAAAACAATGCGATGCCCAAGATGAAATGGCTACGAAAAGAATAATGACATTAGCAATGCTACCAAATTTTGCATCTTTCCAAACGGTAATGATAAGTATTTGAGAAATAACAACAGCTATGATTGCTGTTATTGCCCAACCATCATTTTTTGTAAAATATAAAATAGTAGCCGCTACAAATAAGAAAGTAGTAAGTAGCCAAAATATGCCTAAAGGCTTAGAAATTTCTTTTGTGAGTTGCGTAATATTTGCATAGCCAAATGCTTTAGCAAAACCCATGCTATGAATGAGGCCATGTATTAATATTATAAAAGCAACAACATATTTAACCATCACTAAAAATTTACTCATTTAAAAAATGTACTGTAGATGTATTCAAATCAAAAGCAAAGTAAAATCATGCCCAATTTGAGAAATATGATTACAATCACTTTTTTAGTTGCTATTGGTCATGATTAAAATTTTTGCTTCGAGCTAGTTTTGTGCTAATAAAAATTTATACCATGCTAGGAGAACTAAACGAAACAGAAATAAACAATTTACTTACGAGTCAAGCTGTAGGAAGATTGGCTTGTACAGATGGTTTGAAGCCATACATAGTACCTGTAACCTACACATACGATGGCAAATACATTTATGGACAAACCAATATTGGCAACAAACTTAAAATTCTTCGAAAAAATCCAAATGTGTGTTTTGAAGTAGAGCGCATGCTTGATATGGCTAACTGGCAATCTGTAATTGCGTATGGAAAATTTAAAGAACTAAGTGGCGATGAAGCTGAAAAAGCCAGAGAAGTACTTTTAGGAAATGTTTTTTCTCTTCTTACAAGCAGCACGGTACACTCACATGAGCATGGCGTAACGGCTACATTGGATGATAGCAACCGATTAAAGTATGTTATGTACAGAATTAAAATATCTAAAGTAACAGGCCGTTTTGAAAAAAGATAAAACCATTTTCCAGTCCCAATACATTTCACAAAAAATAGATTACATGAAATTTTTTAAACAATTAGCTGCAACAGTAATTATGGCAATATTTGCATTTGCAACCTCCTTTGCCCAAACCGATAAAAATTTTATTGAAAACAAAGATGGTATGCAAGGCTTATGGATAATAGCTTTTGCTTGTATAATACCACTATTGGTAGTTATAACAGTGCTTTATATAAAATTTAGGGGGCGCTTTGATGAAAGAAATGAATTGAACAAAAGAAATACGGATAGTATTTATGAAGAAGAATTGAAAACGCTGGATGCAACGCAAATAAAAAAACTTATTACCATTAAAAATAAAGATTGCTGTGGAGCTTGTGGGGGAGAAAAAAAATGTACCAATATAAAATCGAAAATAACGGCTGTCCTTTCCATATTGCTCATTACTTCTATTAGTAGTTTTGCTCAAACAACTTCACCTACAGGCAAACCATTCTTAAGCCAGCCGGGTATTATTATTACCATTATTTTATTGCTTATACCCATACTACTAGGCGTAGCTTTTGCATTGGTAAAAGCAAACAACGCTTTGAAAAATTTTACGAATGCTAAAAAATTAAAGGAAGCCAAAGGTTTTGCATCATACATTGATAAACTAGATGATGCTGTTTTACAAAGCGAATTGCTACAAAGAAAAAGCAATTTAAATTTTAACTTAACCAATAACGAATTATCCGGTGAAGAAATGCCTGCTGATACCAAAGGCATTATTAGCAATGTAAGCGATAAGCATGCGGTGCATTTTACAGCAGTAAAAAGAAGAGCTACCATTCGCCCAGCGTTGGATAAAGATATTACAAAATTAATTTTATGGTACATAGGATGTGCTGCATTTTGGTTGGTAGTAGGCACAGGCATTGGGGAGTATTTGGGAATAAAATTTGTAGCACCAGATGCAGACCATGTAAGTTGGCTAAGCTTTGGCAGACTACGTCCTGTGCATACCAATATTGTTTTTTGGGGATGGGCATCAATAGGCATGATTGGGCTTGGCTATTATGTAGTGCCTACGGTGAGCAATGCAAAAATACACAGCATAAAATTGGGATGGATTGCATTGATATGCACAAACATCATGGTAATAGCTGGTTCTATTTGTTTAATGAGTGGTATAAATAATGGAGGAGGAGAGTTTAGAGAATACATTTGGCCTGTGATGGCATTCTTTGCAGTAGCACTCATTCTTACGCTGTACAATTTTGTAATGACGGTAGCTAAAAGAACCACAAAAGAAATTTATATTTCTAATTGGTATATTATTTCAGCCATTATTTTTACCATCATCGTAGCACTTACTGCATACTTACCGTTTTGGCAAAAAGGAATAGGCGAAACAATTGTGCAAGGTTATTTTATGCACTCGGGTGTGGGCATGTGGTTTACATTATACACACTAGGGTTGATGTATTATTTTATTCCACAACAAATAAACAAACCGATATATGCATACAGTTTGGGCATATTGGCCTTTTGGACACAGATCATTTTTTACACCATTATAGGTACGCATCACTTTGTATTTAGCTCCATACCATGGTGGTTGCAAACCGTAGCTATTGTAGGTAGTGCAGGCATGATTATTCCTGTGCTCGCAGCCACAATAAATTTTACCATGACGTTTAAAGGACATTGGAACAAAGTGGCAAACAGCTACACATTGCCTTTCTTTTTTGTAGCGGTGGTTTATTATTTTTTGGTTTCTATGCAAGGTACCGTAGAGGCTTTTAAATTTACAAACCTACTGTGGCATTTTACTGATTTTACCGTAGCGCACGCCCATGCAGGGTTTTACGGCATCATTACGTTTGTACTATGGGGTGGCATATATGCCATAGTGCCAAGGCTTACGGGCAAAGAACCTCCACAACATTATGTAGGTGCACATTTTTGGATAGCATTTATTGGTTTACTTTTTTATGTAGTGCCATTATCCATCGGTGCCACACTAAGGGGATTGATGTGGATGGACAATAAACCATTTATAGATAGTGTAGCCATGATGTTTCAATACTGGATATGGCGTGCAATTGGTGGTAGCTTGATGTTTATCTCTCACCTCATTTTTGCATACAACTTTTATAAAATGGTAACCAAAGAAGTAAAAATAATAGATGTAAAAGAAGAAGCCATACATCAATTAGAAATATTGAGAGAAGAGCCTGTAGTAGCTTAAATTTTATCAACGAAAAACTATTTAATAAAATGAATGTATTTAACGATCATAAAAAATTATATCCTATAGCAGGATTGCTATTTTTAGTACTTACCTATGTAACGGTAATAATGCCTGCTTTAACCAATCAAAAAAACAATGCTCCACTACCTGGCTCTGTAGCATTAAGTGGCGATGCGCTTGCAGGGAAAAATGTATATGTGGCCGAAGGCTGTGTGGGCTGCCACTCTCAGCAAGTAAGAAATGTAGAAATGGATAAAGTATTTGGAGGCCGCCCAGGCATTGCTTCAGATTATGCAAACCTAAAACGAATGAATGTGTGGCAAAATACTTCTACCGTAATGGGTACAGAAAGAACTGGGCCAGATCTTACCAATGTGGGTGTAAGACAGCCAAGCAAAGATTGGAACTTGATGCATTTGTTTAATCCCCGCTCTGTGGTAGCACAATCCATTATGCCATCGTACGAATGGCTGTTTGACATAAAAGAAAAACCATCTAAAACTGATGTAGTGGTAAATGTACCTGCCAGTTTTTTAAACGGCAGGGTTGGAAAAGTTGTTGCAAAAAAAGAAGCGTTACAATTGTTGGCATACATACAATCTCTTAAACAAACACCACTACCAACCGCTGTAAAACCAATGCAATTTTTGTATAAAAAAGAAGATAAAGCCATAGCCGCAAATGGTACAACTGTAGCTGCACCTGCATTTGATGGCAAAGCATTGTACAGCGCCAATTGCCAAAGTTGTCACCAAGAAAATGGGGAAGGATTGAAAGGCGCTTTTCCGCCACTTAAGGGTAGCCCTGTAGTAACTGGAGAAGATTTAGAATTGTATGTAGATATCATTATGAATGGATATGATGCCCGACCGGAGTATGGTGCAATGGCAGCCGTAGGAACCAATATGAATTTTAATGAACAGCAAGTAGCAGCCATTATAAACTATGAAAGAAGCAGCTGGGGTAATACAGCTAAAAAAGTGAGCCCCGAAGAAATAAAAAAGATTATGGATTTTGTAAAAATAAAAGCTAGTGCTAGTAAATAAGCAAAAAACTTTATTGAAAAATATTGTACAAAATCAAGAAAGATTTTAAGCGTTGCAAAATGAGAGAGGTTCGATTTTTTAAAGAGTGTCAGGGTGAGCCTGCCTTTGTCGGCAGACAGGCTTGTCGAACCCGTTGCACTAAATAAACCCGCCTTCGACAGGCTCAGGCTGACATTCTAATAATTCGGAAGTAAATAAAACAATTTATAAAAAATGAAAAAAATAATAGCAATACTAAGTTTCATCATCCTCTACACATCCATGTACGCCTGCCCTGTGTGCGAAAGAGCCAATGCTAAAAAAGCATTTGGAAGCATTAGCCATGGCACTGGACCAGATAGTAATTGGGATTATATAGCCGTGTGGGTTACGATTATTATATCTGTAATAGCATTATTTTATAGTATAAAATGGTTGATAAAACCAGCTGAAAAGAACCAAGACCATATTAAAAATTCTATTTTAAATTTTGAATAATCATGAGTACAAAAAGCAAAGTATTGATATTTATAGATGATGAGCAAAAGCCATTTGGAGAATATTTAGCGCCTATAAATTTTGAATTGGATACAAGAAAATTAGTAGACGGTGAGCATATGCTAAAAATTGTAAGCAAAGATCCTTTGGGGAAAGAAGGCATTAGAAAAATCCCTTTTGTAGTGCGCAATGGCCCGTCTGTAGCCATAGAAGGATTAAATGACCATGATGTAGTAGATGGTGTAATCCCTCTTATGATAAATGCTTACGGCAAGGGTGATCAAAAGAAATTTATAATAGAAGGTAGTGAAACACCTAGATCAATACCATCGTGGGTTTGGGCCATCGTAATTGGTTTTGTAGGGTGGGCTGTTTACTATGCCATAATGGCTATGAATATGAGTTTATAATTTTTAAAATATAAAACAAATAACATGAAAGATACTACCGCACATGTACACATTATCTGCCAAGACTGGACAAGAACATTGCAGTTTTACAAAAGCGAAATTCCTTTTTTTAAAAAAAGATTGGAAGAAATAGCTACAAAAAATACTGGAGAAGATGTGCTTAAACAAGTAGAGCATTTTGAAAACGAATTTAAAATTATGAACAATAATTTAGATGAGTTAATGCATGATGTAAATTTGAAACAAGATGCATTAATGAAAGGTGCCATGGAAAAGCCTAACTTTATAAATGTAAAAATGATAGAAACAGATGGAGATTTAGAAGCATTAATTGATTTTACGGAGTTAGAATTTGCTAAAACAAAAAAAGGTTTTTATCGGTTCTTGTCTAACCATTTATAAAAGCATGTTATGATAAAAGAAATATTGGCGGAATTAGAAACCAAGAATCATCCTGTAGCAAAGGCATTGTATAAAACGGATGCGTTTAAAGTGTTGGCGATTGCTTTTAAAAAAGGGATGGTTTTAAAAGAGCATAAAGCGCATTTACCATCTAAGTTAATTGTAATGGAAGGTTCGGTAATGTATAAAAATAAGGATGTAGAACGCTTCTTGCATAAATACGACGAGCATGTAATACCAACAGATGAAATACATTTTGTAGAAGCCATAGAAGATTCGCTTTGCATGCTCATACAAGGATGGGGCGCATAATTTTTTTAATTATGTCAACTTTAAAACATACGCAAAAGAATAAAGTCTTTACAAAAAATAAGGTACAACTCGTACAAAGTGGTAAACAATATTTTGACTTGTTATTAGCGCTTATACAAAAAGCTACAGAAAGTATTCACTTACAAAGCTACATTTTAGCAGATGATAAAACAGGCATATTAATAACTGATGCACTTAAAACAGCTGTGCAAAGAGATGTAGCTGTATATATTTTGGCAGATGGGTATGCCTCCAAAAGCTTATCCAATACATTTATTGATAATCTGCGACAAGCCAATATTCAATTTCGTTTTTTTGAACCCCTCTATAGAAGCAAGTATTTTTATTTTGGCAGACGCATGCATCAAAAACTTATTGTAATTGATGCAACATATGCCGTAGTTGGTGGAATGAACATCGCAGACCGATACAACGACTTACCCGACTGCCCTGCTTGGCTAGACTTTGCAATATATGCAGAAGGACCAATTGCAAAAGAATTGTGTGTACATGCTTGGAAATCTTGGAATGATTTTCCTGAAAAGATGGATGTAACTCCTTGCGAAGAAAAAGAGATTCATTTCAATTTTAGTGAAAATGAAACAAGTCTTGCACGTATGCGGCGCAACGATTGGGTAAGGCGCAAGAACGATATTTCTTCTACTTATATTAATATGTTGCGAAATGCCGATTCGCATATTACCATAATGTGTAGTTATTTTTTGCCAGGTAAAATAATTCGAAAATTATTGCGACAGGCATCTGCCAGAGGAGTAAAAATAAAACTAATAGTAGCAGGCCAATCAGATGTAAAAATAGCAAAATCTGCTGAACGATGGATGTACGATTGGCTATTAAGACATAAAATAGAACTATACGAATACCAACCTACCGTACTGCATGCTAAAGTAGCGTTATGCGATGGAAAGCTCTGCAGTATTGGATCTTACAATATAAACGATATAAGTGCTTATGCTAGTATTGAATTAAACATTGATGTACAAGATGAACATTTTGCTCAAAAAATATCTACTATTTTAGAGGATAAAATTAAAAATGATTGCGCATACATAAGCAAAGAAAAACACCTTCAAACAAACAATATATTCAAACAGTTTTTTAGGTGGTGTAGTTATAAAATATTTCGCATTGGGTTTTATATGGTTACGTTTTATTTTAAAAGGAAAGAATAAATGGAAAATAACGATAGTAAGCATTTTAGGCAACCCACAAATTGGTATGTAATTACTGGAGGCCCAAGCTCAGGTAAAACGACAACAGTTAATTTGCTTAAAGAACGAGGTTATATAACAACCATAGAGCATGCAAGGCATTACTTAGATATGCAGCGCTTGAAGGGAAGAACGATTGAAGAAGTTAGAAACAATCAGAGAGAATTTCAATTGCGGGTTTTAGATATGCAGATAAAGCAAGAGAAACAAATTTCGCCGGAAGTGCTTGTTTTTCTTGATAGAGCTATTCCTGATGCATTGGCTTATTATCGTTTTTTACATATACCAGAAGATGAAAAATTAGTATCGGCAATTTCGCATGTTTCTTACAAGAAGATTTTTATTTTAGATTGCCTTCCCATGGTGCAAGATTATGCTCGCAAAGAAGATACTACAGCACAAAAAAAAATACATGATTTACTTACCGAAGTGTATGAATCATTGCCTTTTCCTGTAATACATGTGCCTATACTTGCACCCGAAGAACGGGTAGATTTTATTTTAAAAAATATGGAATAAAAAGAAGAATAATCTCCTGACGAATCTCATTATTCCCACTGACCTTCATCTTTGATTTCACTTTCATCTTACCATACTTTTGTGCTATCAAATTAATTAATAAACCAAATAAAAAAGGAGGACAATATGGGAACACAAGCCTTAGCAAAAACAAACGGTGGTAGCCGTAATCTATCTGTATTTGATAACTTTTTCAAACCTTGGAATGAGTGGTTTGATGATGGAGGTTTTCTTGGAGCTGCAATGAATGTACCTGCAGTAAACATTACCGAAAGTAAAGATAAGTATGCTGTATCTCTAGCTGCAACTGGGTTGAAGAAAGAAGATTTTAACATTGCCGTAGATGGTAATATGCTCACCATTAGCAGCAAAAAAGAAGAAAACAAAGAAGAAACAGACAAAAAATTTACTCGAAAAGAGTACAGCTACTCCTCTTTTAGCCGCAGTTTTACACTGCCAGAAGAGATTAATAAAGATAGTATTGATGCTAAGTACGAAGATGGGGTACTCAATATTACCTTACCAAGAAAAGAGGAAGCTAAAGCACCTGCAGCTAAACAAATAGCTGTAAAATAAGCCGGCTATAGCTTGGCTTTACAAAGCCCCGTTACAAAATGTATCGGGGCATTTTTGATTAATAATAATGTATGGCAGATATAAAACTTTGGCTGGATTCGTACAATGATATTTATTCTGATTTTGATAGCAGGCACTACCTCAAACGAAGAATATCAGAAGACTTTTTAGATGAGCTTAGGAATGAATTAAAAATTTCTGAATTGCTTATCGGTGATATTATATTTCTTCTTCCCCAAAGTGAAAGAAATGAACCATCGGAGAAAAT
This sequence comes from Ferruginibacter sp., assembly GCA_031429575.1. Lineage (GTDB taxonomy): Bacteria > Bacteroidota > Bacteroidia > Chitinophagales > Chitinophagaceae > Ferruginibacter. The sequence continues at coordinate 2,778 of JANOZW010000239.1, read as the reverse complement.
TATTGCCAAAGGACTTACAGCATATTTTGAAAAGAAATACTTATTCCATAAAGATAAATGCCAGCTTAAATTAAATAAGGGTATTCTTCTTTTATAATAGGTTTTATTGTGATGTTACTCAATTCATGGTTTAGTTTTAGCTACAAAGAATCGTTTGCCATTATTTTTCTTAGAATTTTATTAGAGCCAGCTGGTTGGTTTCTTTTATGGGCTGCATTCGACTTTTTGTTTTATGACTTTAACAAACTGAAAACAGTAAGAGATTTTTATATGCAATTAAGCAAGGCAAAAATTGATTTTGCCATAGCTGAAACAAAGGATAATACTGATTGAAATCACTCATACGACTAATGGCCATTATTTCTAATGCCACATTACCAAAATACCTTGCAATCAAAAACATGTACTCTACGATAGAAAATCATATTAGCAGCACCGTAAAAAAGGAAGATATGCCGGAATTAAAATTAAAGCAATTACAATACGAAACAGATACATGGAAACGCCTACTATGCTTTATGCAAGAAGAAAATGTGCATTTAAAAAATAGGCTTTCGGAAGTACTAAAAGATAGGTTTAATAACAACTTATTAGAAGAAGTAGAGAGCTTTCAAAGTAGTTTTATTAAAGAAGATGAATTAATTAGCTTTTTACGAAACGAAGTGGCAGAAATTGATGAAGAATTGGTAAAAGAAATATTTGTAGATGGAAAACTAAACAAAGGGATAGGCAAAAAAATACATCAGTTGCGTAACAATTTATCCAATGCTGAAAAAAGATTCGGCAGAATAAAAATGTCGTTTAACAATTACTTATCAGAAAATATGTAAAAGCATGAAAAAAAGAATGCTAAAACTAACTATATCTTTCTTATTTGTTTATAATTTTTCTCAGCTTGCTTTTGCACAAATAACAATAGAAAAAGTTGAACAATATATTTCCAATAAAAAATTACCAAACAGTATTGATACAAGACGTGCTGTACAAATAACTGCTTTTTATGAAAACATTAAATATAAAACAGCGTGGATAAATGAAACGAACAAAGCAGATCGAGCTATTTTATTTAATGATTTAAAGCAATCTTCTAGTTTGGGATTAAGAGAAGCTGATTACCAGCATGGCTTTATAGAAGCACTTACCAAAGGCAATACTTATTTACAAACTACAAACGATTCATTAGAAGCCGAAATTTTAATTACAGATGCCGCCATACATTTTTACAATGATGTTGTTTCTGGCAATACAAAACCATCTTTAAGTTTTAATGGCATTGATGAAGTGTTAGAATGCCAAAATATTCCGATGCTTTTAGCGGAGTACATTGAGCGAAAAAAATTATTACGATTACAAAAAGATATTTCGCCTCCCATAAAAGAAGTGACAGCCATTGAAAATAAAATAAAATGGATAGAAAACCTAATAGCCAAAGATAATTTTAAAGAAGTTATTGTTACATCAAACAAAGTAAATGCAGCAAATGAAGCTTTAAGTGTAAAACTATTTCAACTGGGCATTACAAACGAAGTGAATATTTTTTTAAAAGACACTTCGCTTATTAGTAAAGTAAAGGAAGCCCAAAAGCAATTTGTGCTACTAACAGACGGTGTACTTCGAAAAACTGTTTTAAAAGAATTGAATGTGCCGCTGTCAAAAAGATTGGCACAACTAAAACTTGCGTTAAATAATTATCGATGGCTAAGTTGTTTTTCGCAACATAGATCTACCATAGTGGTAAATATACCCGCAGCATATTTAAAAGTATATAGTGATGATAGTATTGTTTTAGAAATGCGGATGGTTGTTGGTAAAAAAACAACGGCTACACCCACACTGTTAAGTACAGTAAACGAAGTTATTTTATATCCATATTGGCATGTACCGTACAGCATTGCTACACAGGAATTATTACCACATATCAAACAAAGCGCATCATATATTGATAAAGGAAATTATCAGGTATTAAATAGTGAAGGAAAGATTATGGATCCTTATAGCATTAATTGGCGAGCATTAAGCACAAGAAACTTTCCATATACTATTCGCCAAAGCACAGGCTGCGACAATGCTTTGGGCTTACTCAAATTAAATTTTTATAGTCCTAATGGCGTTTATTTGCACGATACTCCAAACAAAAACTTATTTACATTAAACAAAAGATATTTTAGCCATGGCTGTATGCGTATGGAAAAACCTATGGAACTTGGGCACCTTGTTGTAAAAAATAATATGATTGCCATAGATACACTAAGCCAAAAAGGTTGTTTAAAAAATCAAGCACCCGTAACCGTACATGCAGATGTACATATGCCAGTACTTGTGTGGTACAACCCTGTAGGTATCGACGAAGTAGGAAGGGTTTTATTTTTTGAAGATGTGTATGGAAAGTTTGAAGATATGAAATAATACTAACCCTATTGATAACTATTTCCTTTTGAAGTGACTATTATCATTTTTAAGAAACTATTTCAATAATAAATTGCAGCAATATAAAATTACTAAAATGAAAAAAATAAAAATAGTAGTACTAGCAATAATATTCTTCAGTGTAGCATCTTGCCGCACATCAAAAATTACCCACTCATGGAAAGCACTAGAAGCACCACCAAAAAATTATAAGAAAATATTAGTGCTTGGCTTTATTAGAAATGCAGATAGAAATATAGAAGAACAAATGGAAAACCATTTTGTAGGCGATTTACAAAATTTGGGATACAATGCAGTATCATCTTTAAAAGAATATGGGCCAAAAGTTTTTGATAAAATAGACGAGGCGGA
>JANOZW010000238.1:0-8713 GCA_031429575.1 Ferruginibacter sp. | reverse complement strand
ACATAGTTTGCTAGTGCACTAAAATCTACTTTTTCTTTAGGCATGTTTATTTTTATTCTCTTTAGATATGGCCATTACTTCGGCAGCTAAATAAATTAAATACATTATAAGCGATATAAAAACAGCACTTGTATTGTACGTACTTCCAACTATTAATACATAGGCTAGCACGGCAATGGCGGTGCTAAACATTTTTATCATCATGCCTGCTATAACACTTCGTACAAACACATTAGGGTTGGTACTGCTGAGTGCATTTTTTTGCATAAAAAATACAATTATACTCGTAACTAAAAAAAGCACATTCGCACCAAGCAATACATCTCTATCTACATTGTATTTTACCCAAAGTACATTTACTGCAAAAATAAATATAGTGAGTGTAACAAATATTATAAGTACTGGCATTAGCATTTTTCCGAAAAGTTTCATAATTATTTTTTAGGCGAAGTATCTTTTATAATTTTATAAATAACGGCACTGATAACAATAAGTGGTAACACCCATACAAATATTGGGTTTTTTAGCGCCAACCAACCATCTATTTTTATACCCAAATAAACAGCTAGCCCAAGTGCTATAAATAATTGTGTAGCAAGCCCTGCATATTTTAATAAATTCTTATTATCGTTTTTTTTAATGGGTAATTTGTTCATCAATTGTTATTGATTATTTCTTTAGGCAGCGCCAATTTATTGGTATCCAATTGTATGGTTTTACCTTCCAATACTTTTTGTATATTTTTTAAATAACCATCTTGGTATTTTAAAGCTTGCTCCATGGAGTCGGTTCTTATTTTCAGTTCTCTGTATTGTTTTACCTCTTTTGCCGTACCCATGCCTGTGCCAGGTAAATAGTACTTTAGTGGGGTAAATACAATTAATGCCGCAGTTAACCCAACCATTAAGATAAATACGGAGCTTAAAACGATATAAACACTTAGCCTTGTTAGCTTAAATTTTAGTATTTCCTCAAAAGTATCCTCGTTCATAATTACCAATCGGTAATGGTTTCTGAGGCGTTTGAGTGTATTATTTACATCTGGAAGTGACATGGGTATTATTTATTATACAAAACTATGTAACAATGCTAAATTAGCCATTAAACCAAGAAACAGATATTTTTAACAGAAATAAAATGAATAATGTTTCTAAAATAGGCATCTTGCCGTTATTTTTGGGTAATATTCAATAATAAAACCGAACTTTAAACATATCAAATAACTAATTTTCATGCTGAGAACAAAGTTCATCGTTGGAATACTATTTTCTTGCCTGTTTATGCTATCGTTTACAGCTATAGCTCAGCCTGCCTGGACCATTGATCTTTTTGGTAAAGAAAAGAAGCCAGAGAAGTATGAGGAAAAGCTGTTGGCTTCTGAAAAAACAGGTACAAAAAAGTTTGGTGTAGTAAGGCGTTTTATGCAAAATACTACCTCTCATTACAATTTCTTTTTTAATGCTAATAATAAATTAAATGGGGTAATAGAGCGTGCACGTATTTCTAATAAAGATGATTATTCTACTTTGCTTTCGTTTTATTCTTATTCTTTAGAAAACACCGCAGCGCAAAAAACAGAATTAGATTCTGTAATTTATAAAGCCACGGCAGGTGTATTGCTACATGATTTAAGAAGCGAATGGGTAGATAATTTTTATTTGCTTATTGGGAAGTCTTATTTTTTAAGAAAAGATTTTGATTCAGCGGCTCTTACTTTTCAATTTATAAATTATAACCTTTTTCCAAGAAAAAGAAAGAATGATGATGATAATAAAATTGTAGGGTCTAACGAAACCAATACAGGCGCAGGAGTAGGTTCTGTAACTATTGCCAATAAAGAAAACCGAAGTGTTGTACAAAAAATATTAACAAGACCACCAAGCAGAAACGAAGCGCTCATATGGCAGATCCGCACTTTTATTGAGCAAAATGAGTTGGGTGATGCAGCAGGTTTGATAAGCATTTTGCAAAATGATATAAATTTACCCAAGCGTTTGCAAAACGATTTGCATGAAGCAACATCTTATTGGTTTTATGCGCAGAATATGTACGATAGCTCCGCGGTACATTTAGAAAAAGCATTGAGTAATGCCGATACCAAAGAAGATAAAAGTCGTTGGAAATTTTTGCTTGCGCAGATGTATGAACTAACAGGCGATTATAAAAATGCAGAAGATTATTATGCACAAGCAGCCAAAAGTACCACCGATGTAGTAATGGATATTTATGCAAAATTGAATAGCGCAAAAATGATGCGCAATACTGGTAATACAAAAGAGTTGGATAAGAGCATAGCCACATTACTTCACATGGCACGCAAAGATAAATACGAAGCTTTTAGAGATATTATTTATTACTCCGCTGCGCAATTGAGTGTACAAAAAACCGATACGACACAGGGCATTGCTTTGTATAAGAAAAGTATTGAAAAAAATACCACTGCATCTGTTTACAAGGATAAATCTTTTATGCAATTGGCCAACATTGCCTACAACCAAAAAAATTATAGAGATGCGCATTCCTATTATGATAGCATAAATGCAGTTGTAAAAGATAAACAATTTGACTCTGCTACCATTGCTGATAGAAAACAAATTTTAGCAAGATTGGTTCCTAAAATAGTGGAAATAGAAAAGCAAGATAGTTTGCAGATGATTGCAGCGTTATCGCCTACGGATAGAAATGCATTTGTAAAAAAACTGGCTAGAAAATACCGTAAAGAAAATGGATTAAAAGAAGAAGAAGATTTTTCTGGTAATGTGCCAATTACTTTTACAAGTAAAAGCAATGCACCCATTGATCTGTTTGATACAAAAGGTAGTAGCAGCGGGCAATGGTATTTTTACAACCAGAGTTTAAAAGCAAAAGGCTTCAATGATTTTAAAAGTAAATGGGGAAAAAGAAATAATACAGATAATTGGAGAAGAAAAGCAGTATCTCAATCTACAATTACAAAAGGCGGCGGGTTAGATAATGGCTTAAGTTTAGACCCTGATGCACCTATTACCAATGAAGAAAAAACGGCAGCTGCAAAGGAGGCAGATTATTCTTTTGATGGATTGATGGGCGGTTTACCACTTACAAAAGAATTACTTGATTCTAGCAATACTATTATTGCAAAAAACTTATACGATGCTGCACAAATTTTTCAAAATGAATTGCAAGATTATGAGCAAGCCATTGTGCGTTACGAAGAATTTGTAAAAAGATTTACTACTAATGATATGTTGGCGGATGTGTATTTGGGCTTATCTTTTTGCTATGGTAAATTAGGTAATACTGCTAAGGCAGATTTGTATAAGAACTTAGTAAAAACAAATTTTGCAAGTAGTAAAGCAGCTAAAATTATTTCTAATCCATCACTATTAAATCCCAATGCTGCCAACCCTGCAGTAACGGCAAAGTACGAAGGCATTTACAATATGTTTATAGAAGGCAAATTTGAAGAAGCCCTTGCTGCTAAAAAAATAGCAGACAGCACAAGCGGAACAAATTATTGGAGCCCACAATTGTTGTATATCGAATCTGTTTATTACATTAAAGAAAGAAAAGATAGCGCTGCTATTGCTACATTGAAAAATATTATTTCGTTGTATCCAACAAGTGCATTAAAAGGAAAAGCGACAACTTTGATAGAAGTACTTGGCAGAAGAGATAGTATTGAAAGATACCTTACACAACTTCAAGTAACAAGGGTAGAGGAGGAACAAGTAATTTTTGTGGATGACAAGCCCGTTATAAAAACATTAGTACCACCAGCAGCTACAAAACCTGCAGATGTAAATTTAACTCAACCAGTAGTTATAAAGAAAGTAGTATCAGACTCTATATAAGTACCAGAGATTTATAAAAATAAAAACTTTGAGTTAAAGCCTGAAAGCCCACATTATGTGGTAATGATATTAGATAAAGTAGATGGCGTATATATAAATGAGGCAAAGAATGCTTTTGTTCGATATAACAAGGGTAGCATGGAAACCATCAATACTATCATTAAAAGAGATACAATAGATACACAAAGAACAATACTTTTATTTTCTCCGTTTGAAAATGCGGCGGCAGCTATAAAATATTTTGACAAAGTAAAAAGGGCTGCTCCCAATGAAGTATCTTGGTTGCAAGCCGCAAAATATTCATTCATTATTATTTCTGAAGATAACTTACAGTTGCTTAAAACGAATAAAGATATCATCTCTTACAAACAATTGCTAAATACCAATTTTGGAAATAAATTTTAGCATAGTTATTGCAAGATTACTTTTTTTAATAACCCCTAATGTAACATGAAACGTTCTGTAAAAATTCTTTGGTGGCTTTTTTTTGGAGGCCTAATGCTTGTAATCTTTTTATTTGCTGGTGCTGGTTATGGCCTTTTTGGTAAAATGCCTTCATTACGTGAGTTGGAGAATCCTGAAGCTGATTTGGCTAGTGAGGTGATTAGTGCGGATGGATTACTTATGGGAAAATATTATGCTGAGAATAGAAGCGAAGTAGCATATCATGAAATATCGCCCAAAGTTATCAATGCATTGATAGCTACAGAAGATGTAAGGTTTGAACAACACTCTGGTATAGATGCTAAAGCGGTAGTAAGGGCTATTTATTCTTTGGGTAGTGATGGTGGTGGTAGTACCATTACCCAACAACTTGCAAAAATGATTTTAGGGCAAGGTCGGGGAGGATTTTTAACAAGAGGTACTCAAAAAATTAAAGAATGGATCATTGCTGTAAAGCTGGAAAGAAATTTTACCAAAGAAGAAATAATAACCCTTTACCTTAATAGAGCTCCATGGGGAAATGTATTTGGTATAAGAAATGCAAGTCGAACTTATTTTCAAAAAGAGCCAAAAGATTTGAAGCAAGAAGAAGCAGCGGTTCTAGTAGGTATGCTAAAAGGGCCATCTATTTATGAACCTATTCGTCATGCAGATGCTGCTATTAATAGAAGAAATACGGTCCTTGAGCAAATGGTGGTAGCTGATCAAAAATTTCTTACTGAGGCTGAAGCGGCTAAGCTCAAAGCAAAGCCAATTATTACAAATTATAAAACAATAGACGAAGCCATTGGTATAGCACCCCATTACAGAAGAGCATTAATAGTAGTAATGAAAGAATGGTGTAAGAATAATAAAAATCCTAAAACTGGGGAGCCATATAATTTATTTAGAGATGGGCTTAGAATTTATACAACCATAGATTCTCGCATGCAAGCGTATGCAGAAGAAGCTATGGAATCTCATATACCTGGTGAACAAAGTAAATTAAACGCTGCTCTACGCTATCGTGGAGAAAAGCTTTGGAAAGGGCGTGAAAGTACCATTGAGAGAGCAATGAAGCAAACAGAGCGCTGGAAAAACATGACGGAAGATAAAATTGATGAAGCCATCATCAGAAAATCTTTTACGGTGCCAGTAGCCATGAAAATATTTTCTTGGAAAAAGGGTGGAGATAGGCACGAAATGGATACTGTGTTAACACCAATAGATTCTATTAAGTATCATAAAAAATTATTGCAAACTTCTTTTGTAGCTATGGATCCGAAGAGTGGGGAAATAAAAGCTTGGATAGGTGGCATAAGCTTTAAGTGGTTTAAATTTGACCATGTATCTGAAAGCTCTCGGCAAGTAGGTTCTACATTTAAGCCCTTGCTTTATACACTTGCTGTGCAAGATGCAGGCTATACGCCAGAAACATACATACCAGGCGGTCCACTAACATTAAGTGGAAAAACAATTAGTACAGGTGGTGGCACATGTGCTTACTGTTTGGCAAGATCTATTAATGGATGTGCTTGGCATTTGATGGCTGCGGTAGGTGTAAAACGTACGATAGAGTTTGCAAAGCAATGTGGCATAAAAGCTAAGCTACCACCTTACCCATCTATTGCATTGGGTTCTGCAGAAATTCCCATTTTAGAAATGTTGCAATCTTACACCATGTTTCCAAATAGGGGATATAACACTGAGCCAGTTTTTGTAACAAGAATAGAAGATAAAAATGGCAATTTGGTTCATGAGTTTCCACTAGCACAAAGTAAGCAAGTAATAGGAGAAGCCGATGCTTACACCATGGTAAAAATGATGCAAGGTGTAATAAAAGAAGGAACGGCTAAGCGTTTAAATAGTTATAACATACCTGCTGAAAAAGCTGGGAAAACAGGAACAACCAATGACAATACCGACGGTTGGTTTATTGGCTACACGCCTACATTGCTTGCGGGTACATGGGTGGGTTGCGAAGATCCATTTATTCCTATTTATGCCAATGGCGGTGGTGCTGAAATGGCTGCACCTGCATGGGGTAAATTTATGGCTAAAGTATATGCAGATAAAAAGTTTAAAAACTATACAGAGCCAAAAGAATTTGCCATACCTGTAGAAATGAAAAACAATCCAATATCTGGCGATGCAGAATATTTTAATAGAATACTTGAACGTGGCGACCCACGTACGGATGATAATGGAAGACCATTTGTAAATAATGGTGATGATGGAGGAGGCGATTATTTATCTGAAGATCCTTCAGTAAGCAACGATTTAATAGAGCCTGAGGTTACTACTTCTTCAGATACTAATAAAAGTGTAGCACCTCCAAAAGATGAACCAAAAAAAGAACAAAAGAAAACTACTTCGCCTGCAATCATTGATGATAAAAAAGCAGGGGCAAAACCTAAAGAAGCAAAACCGAAAACACCTAAACCCAAAGATCCGGTAAACAACGATTTTTAATAAATTTTTAAAGCAGCTGAAAAGTTGCTTTTTTTATTTCTTTTTATTTTCTTAACATTTCTTTTTATAAATTATAAAAAAACAGGTAAAACTATTTTTTATAACATGTCGTAAATCTTCTAGCGATCGCAAGCTTACAAAACATTTCAAATAAAAAATTATTAAATAAAATTATTAAAAAAATAATCATGAAAAGAATTAAGAACTTATTTATGCTTGCTGTAGTAGCATTTGCAACAACAACCGTAACAGCTCAAAAAACCAAGATGGTAGGTGGTGCAGCTATGTATCCTACAAAAAATATTATTGAAAACGCAGTAAATAGTAAAGATCATACAACTCTTGTAGCAGCTGTAAAAGCAGCAGGTTTGGTAGAAACTTTATCTGGTGCTGGGCCGTTTACAGTGTTTGCACCTACGAACGCAGCTTTTGCAAAATTACCTGATGGTACAGTAGATGGATTGTTAAAACCAGAAAGTAAAGATGCACTTGCAGGTGTACTTACATACCATGTAGTTGCAGGAAGAATAAGTGCAGCAGATGTAGTAGCAGCTATAAAGAAAGGTGGAGGAAAATTTGTAGCGAAGACTGTTGCAGGTGGTGACTTAACTTTTTCTTTAAAAGGAAAAAAAGTACAAATAACTGATGCTAATGGTGGCAAGTCTTATGTAACCATTGCTGATGTAAACCAAAGCAATGGGGTGATACACGTAGTTGACGGCGTGTTGTTACCAAAAATGTAGTGTTTTCGTTGATGTAGATTTATAGGTTATGAATGGGCTATTCTGTAAGGGGAATAGCCTATTTTCTTTTAAAAAGTTTATTAGTTACTTCTTGTCCAAATCTCTGTTCTTCCTAACAATGATATACCAATATAACCTCGAACTTTTAAAGTGTTCTTATCTTTTAAACTAATATTACAACTGTATGTCTTTCCATTTTGTGGGTCGTAAATTACACCACCTTTCCAAGCATCATTATTATTAAATTTAAAACCAGATAATAAGGCAAGCCCAATTATCGGATTGGTTCTTTTTGTTTTGTCAGGATTGTTTTTATCTGTTTTTGGCACACCGTTATCATCTGGGTTTTTCAACCATATTATTTTGCCATAAAACTTATCACTGGATTTGTAAATTTGAATTTTTGCAGGTTCATTTCCCAAAGTAAGCCAATAACCCACAATATCATCAGCTTTATTTTGTGCTTTAATGCTACTACTAAATAAAATAAGGGCTGTAAGTGTAGTTAGTAATTTCATATTTTTATTATTTTGTAATCTGTTTATAACATGCAAAATAAGAAATTTTAACATTCTATATCTTATATTTTATTAACTTTACAAAGTGAAAAAATTGGGTGCTATATTTTTCTTGGTTGCTTATGGGTTTGCATCCATAGGCGCTACGCTACATACACACTATTGTATGGGCGAATATGTGGGAACAACTTTAGTGCAAAATAAAGATAGTAAGTGTGGCAAATGTGGCATGAAAGAAGATGCTAAGAAAAAAGGCTGCTGCAAAGATGAACACAAAGAGTATAAGTTAAAAACAGATCAACAAAAAGCGAGTGTGGCAGGGTTTATACCTACTATTTTTGCTCTCGTTGAATTACCACAATACCAAGATTATACAATTGCTTCGTTACAAGTAACAAAATTATGTTACAGCAATTATCATCCACCACCTGATATCCACAATCAAAACTTACAAATTTTTTATTGTACTTTCTTAATTTGATTTATTGATTTTCTCTTACAGCCGACACATATATGTGCTTCGGCTATTGGTGCAATTTTATGCGCCAACTATTTCCTTACAATTAAAATATATTACAATGAAATCATTATTATCAATGATAGCCATAATGTTGCTATCTACAACAATAGTATTTGCACAATTTAAAAACAGTAAAACAGAAACTATAAAAGTGTATGGCAACTGTGAAATGTGCAAAGCAAAAATTGAAAAAGCAGGGGCGCA
>JANOZW010000237.1:0-17740 GCA_031429575.1 Ferruginibacter sp. | reverse complement strand
TGCATTATTAAAATATAGGTTTGTGAAATTATGTACATCCTCAACAGTGTACACTTGTGCATTGTCTAACACATCTTGCAAATCATTTAATTTATTTGCATCTGTTTCTTCGCTTAAAACAGTAGTAGTATAGAAGGGTTCAAATGCCTCTTTTATTTCATCAGTACTATTAAAGAAATCCAACACAAAAGTATCTTCTTTGTATGGCTTGTAAGCCCTGTTCAGCCTTGATAAAGTTTGCACTGCTTGTACATCTCTCAATTTTTTATCTACATACATTGTATGCAATAATGGTTGGTCGAACCCTGTTTGAAATTTATTAGCTACTATTAAAAATTTGTAATCTTTTTTCTTAAACTCTTTAGGAATATCACCACTAGGAAAACCATTTAATTTAGCTTCGTCTGTATCAACCCCTTCTATTTCTCTGCTGCCACTAAACGCAACAATGGCTTTGTATGGTGAGTTTATTTCTGCTAAATATTGCTTAAAGGCTGTGTAGTATTTAATGGCATTGCTGATGCTTTTGCAAACTACCATTGCTTTTGCTTGTCTATTAATTTGTTTTGCCACTTCGGTATTGAAATGGTCTATCATCACTTTCGATTTTTCTAAAATAGAAAATTGATGACTTTCTACATAAGCCCTTAACTTTTTATTGGCGTGGTGGGTTTCAAATTGTGGATTTTCTTCTACTGCTTTATTAAGTTTGTAGTAAGATTGGTAAGTAGTATAATTTTTAAGTACATCTAAAATAAATTCTTCCTCAATGGCTTGTTTCATTGTGTAAGCATCAAATGCTTCAAATTTGCCTTCTATTGTTTTAGTGCCAAAGGTTTCTAATGTTTTGTTTTTAGGCGTAGCCGTAAAAGCAAAATAACTAGCATTTTTGAGCATCTTACGTTGCTCTATCATTGTGTTTATGGCATCCTCTGATGTTTCGGGTTCTGGGTCGTGAATTTTATCTTCATCACCATAAGGGGTTTCTTTGTCACTTAGTACCCAATTCATCTGACTAGCAGTTTCTCCACTTTGGCTACTGTGTGCTTCATCAATTATTATAGCAAATTTGTAATTGGGCAAATCTCCTGCATCTTTAAAAACAACTGGAAATTTTTGTACCGTAGTTACAATTATTTTTTTTCCATCTTTTAAGGCTTGTTTTAATTGCGTACTTGTTTTATCTATTGCTTCTACAATTTTGGGATTTCCGAATTGCTTAATGTTATCCTTAATCTGTTTATCCAATATTCTTCTATCTGTAACAACAATAATACTATCAAAAATATTTTCTGAATTTTCGTTATGCAAACTCACTAATTGATGTGCCAACCAAGTAATAGAATTTGATTTGCCTGAACCTGCACTGTGTTGTATTAAATAGCGTTGCCCAATACCTTTGGTTTTAGCATCGGTAAGTAATTTTATAACTGACCTTATTTGGTGGTAACGAGGAAAAATTAATTTGCGTTTTACTTTGCCTGTGTCTTCGTCTTTTTCTTCAATTATTTGTGCATAGTTTTCTACAATATTGCTTAGGCTTTCTTTGGTAAGCGTTTCTTTCCAAAGATAATCGGTCTTTATGCCATTGGGGTTAACAGGGTTACCTGCACCATCATTTAAACCTTTATTAAATGGTAAAAAGAAAGTGTCTTTGCCCTTTAACTCACTTGCCATATACACCAAATTGCTATCTACTGCAAAGTGTACCATACATCTGCCAAAGGCAAATAATGGTTCTTTGGGGTCTCTATCGTTTTGGTATTGGCGTATGGCATTTTTTACATTTTGCCCTGTATATTCGTTTTTAAGTTCAAAGGTTATAATAGGTAAGCCATTTATAAGCAAAACCATATCCAACGAATTACTATTGGCAAGGCTGTAATATAATTGACGAGTTACTGAAAAAATATTGGCTTGGTAATTTGCTTGTGCATTTGGGTTAAGTTCTGATGCTGGATTTTTGTAATACAGATTTATTTGAAGGTCTAAATCTTTAATGCCTTTACGTAATAGCTCTATAATGCCCTTAGCTTTTATTTGGTCGGCAAGGCGTTTTATAAATTTATTTTCTCCACGTTTTACAATAGTATCGTAAGCAGTAGGTTGGGTTTGTTTTATAAATTCAAACAATAAACGCTTATTAATGCAAAGGTCTCTATCATAGTCGGCACTATAACTTTGGCGATAGCCACTTATTGCTAGTAAGTGATTTTCTATGATGGTTTCTAAACCTTTTTCTGATGTATCTGTACTCATTATTACATTTTATTTTATCACTATTTCCATTGATGTTACTTAATAAACAACTTATCAAAGAAAGGAGAATGTCTAGTTTCAACCGCTCTTATTAATTGATTAAATGTGATTACTTCAATATGCTGATTCAGTTCGGGTATTATTTTATATAATGTACCGAAAGGAGTACTTCTAAATCCTTTAGTTTTATTGTACTCTTCTAATAATGGGGGAATAACGTCAACAATTATGTACCCAAATTTTGGAGTATCCTTACGAAGGACAATTGTATTACCTCTATAATTTTTTCCTTTTTTATCATCACCGTAAATAAAGGCTTCAAAATACTTGTCAATTAATTCATTGAATTCCCACCTGAAATCATTTTTTCTTTTTTGATATGCAGTTTCACCTGGTCTCTTAAATTCAAAAATTACCATTGAAGATATTTCACCTGAAGATTCTGCTCCAAAGCTTATTGGATTGCTAAACATTTGTGGTTTATCAATTAATAAAACATCAATTTCTAACTTACTTTTCTTTTGAGACATACTTGTGATTGGTATGTCAGAACCTATGTAATCATAAATAGCAAAACGTTCATCTAATAACCAAAGATTATGTGATTCATAAGAAGCTCCTTTATTGGTTATGCCCATAGGGAAAATTAAATTATGAATATCTTCCTCTAATTTATATTTACCTTTTTGGTCAGCATCTAAAAACTTTTTAAAAATATCAATTACAGATTTACGCCTGAACATATAATCTGCAAGGTTATCAGCATCAAATGCAGTTTTCTCTTTTAATTCTTTTTTAAGTTCTTCAATACTATCTTCCCCTACTTCTTTATTTTCAATGAATTTTTGAATTTTGCTATCAATACTTTTTTTCTCTTGTATAGAAATTTTATACAGAAATTCATCTTTCTTATCGTCTGTCAAATTTGGTGGAATACTATTTAGAATTTCTGGACGTTGTAAATAGCGTTTATATTTTGGGGCTTGGTTTACTATATATTCCGTTACCTCTTTGATATTTTTATCTTTTGTGTCTTTAACAAAAGAATTATATCCTTCTTCTAATTTTAGAGCAAGTGCTTCCTCAATTTCCTGAAATGTTAAGTCATCACTATTAAACATTTCATTCTCTCTCTCCTGTGGTATAGCAAAACCATTACGTGATGAATATACTTTTTTATTTAAGTAATCAGAAACTACATATACATCTAAAAAATAAGATTTTCCATTTTCTACAATTGGATACGCAAATAAACTATTTACCTTACCTAAACTCTTACCACCTCCAACAACTCTAGAATTTGCACAATAATGGATGTAATGATTTTTACGATTGTTACTTTTTTCTGATTTTGTAATGAAGCTATTGAACAATACTCCACTTGCAACAAATTCCTTTTCAGATTCTTTTGATAAACTGGCATACAACTCATTTACTACAGCAACATCGCTTTCATCTTCTTCAAGTATCTCTATTTTAGGTAATTCATCACACAAATAGTATACTAAGCAGTGTTCCATTATTTTTTCTGCTATTTCTTTTACAGATATTGCGGTACTGTCTTTTATTAATTCATTGTAGCAGCCTGAAAATTCAACTATCGTTTTTCTTTCACTTTTTGCAGAATCCTCATTTTTTATTTCCTTAACTTCCTCATTTAAGTCAAAAGCTAATTCTCGGCATTGCCATTTATTACTTTCAAAATAATTACTTTGGATATGAATTTTTTCAAAAGCTGCAAGTATTGTAAACCTACCAATACCTTTACAACCAAACTCTTTATTTTTCCTACTGTATGCGGTTTTAAAGGAAGATAAGTTTAAGCTTGTAAATCCTTCTCCATTATCAATAACTTTTATAGCATCTATAGTTTTAAAGTTTTCAAATAATAATTTACCACTTAAATTGCCCCTACTTACTTTTATTTGAATTTTCTTTTTATCTTTTTCAATTTCCTTTGTCTGCATTAAACTTATTATGGAGTTTACAACACACTCAAAAAGAGGCAAAAAAGCATCAGACTTTTTCAAATCAATTTCGCTTACTATATTTTTAACAGGTAAATCCATAATTATTAATTGTTTTTCTTATCAAAATTTATTTTGCCCATCACCGCCTCGGCAATCATTACTTCTTTATACTCTTTTATCAGTTCTATTTCTTTTAATGTTTTTGCTATGGCATTGTCTATTGTGGCTGTTTCGGTTTCTATTTCTGCAACTATTTTTTCTTGAATTTCAAAGTTTGGTAATGGGATTTTTATAGGCCCAACTCTTTCAATATTTAAATTGTATTGAGTAGTTAGTGTTGCTTCTGAAATAAATTTTGCTTTCAAAGTCCTTAATGCAAAATACATATAATCAAGTCCAATTTCTGGGTTAGGCACAATGCCAATTATACTATCAGGAAAACAAGCATTAAAATTCAAAATTGCAACATCTCCTACATTTGCAGCTATTGTTAAACATAATGTTCCTTTAGGAAATTCTTTACTTACTGAATACCCCCATTCATTTAAAGTTTGTCTATAATTGTTAATGTATTTATCTGCTTGTGAAACTTCGCCTGTTTGAATAAAAGGGAACTCACCATTATATAATCTTTCGTCATTTCTTGGTCTGTGTGAAAATTTTCCTCTTAAAATTTGTGAAATACTTTTGATTCTTCTATTTGGATAATTTTTGTTATTCCCATTCACAAATATTTTATCATATGCCACTACATTTTTTTGCTCTTTTAGTAGTGCAATAAATTGTTGTTTTTTGGCAATGAAGTGGTTTATTTTTTGAGATTTGGTTTTTATGTATTCAACAATTTGGTTTTGTTCAGTAATGGGTGGCACAACAGAAAATATGCTAAAAAACTTATCGCTGTACAAACGCAAACGGCTATCAATAATGCCTGTAGATTTTTTACGAAATTCTGTTTTTAATAAATTGCTGGCAAATAAATAACCAAAGTATTCAGAGTTATTACTTTCTTTTGCTCTATACACACAGTAAGCTGGGCTGGTAATACCATCGTAAGGCGAAATACCTAAACTTCCATTCCAAGCCAACATAATATTAATAACTAAATCGCCTTGTGTTACTTTTTTATATCCTTCTAATGTTTCTGCATTACTTATAAAATCATCCTCATTATTAAGGCTGTCTCTTTTAAGCGTTACACCTGTGTAATGCGATACAGACAATAAATCTTCATTGCCACTGGTGCTTCTATCTTCTATTTCAGAAAATATATTTTTAATCCTTAGCACTTGCCAATGTGCTGGATAGTTACCTAACCAAGCTGTTTTATTATATGTAGTTGTATTGGTCATTTATATAGTATCAATTGCGTTAGTAGGGTTACGAGCAATAGGGTTAAAAGTAACTGCATCAAAACAAGTTAAAGGCACTTTAAAAGCTACAAGTAATGCTTGCCTAACAACTGGTTGTGTTTTAAATACATTGTACCATACACTAAAAAATCCTGCTTCTATGGCTTGTCCAATAATTGCATTTATGGTTACTTGTTGTGGGTTAGAGGTGTATTCTATATATCTTTCAAGTGCTTGGCTTATTACTCTAATGCGATACTCAAAACGAGTGTCTTTACCTCCACTTGAGTTTGTAGTACTACTTAAACCATATAAATTAATGGTGTTTTGTGCTTTAGTTTGCTGAGCAGGTAGTATAGTATTATCAACAATAATTTTACCTGTTAAATGCTCAAACGGAATTAGAGTATTGCTTTTGTAAGGCCAATAAAAATTTTGAAGTTTTAAATCTTGATTGCCTTTTGTACTATTGCAATATGTGCAAATAAGTAAAAGATTACTCCATTGGTTTGTAAGATTTGCGTATCTTGTTTTATTGCCATTACATTCTTTTGGTTTAATATGCTCTACAGCTGGCGAATTTAAAATTGGCATTTCACAAAAATGGCAATACCTGCAAGTTTGGTCTATTAAATAAGGTTTTGCATCACCATATTTATTAAATACAATTTTAGCACTTGCATTATCTGTGGGATGAGTTTTTAGGATAGGTCTCATATTTTATTATTGCTATTTTTTACTTTTAAATATGCTTTATAAATTGGGTCTGTGGTATCCTTTAATAAAATACCATCTACAACTTGTTTTAGCTTAATAAAATCATTTTGGTCTAATTCGCTGGGTTGTTTTCCTAACTCTTCTAAAGTAGCCAAAGCAGTATTATGTCTTTTTTCAAAATCGTCTCCATTAATATTTTTAACACCCATTACATCAGTTACTATTTTATCTATTGTTTGCTCATTGGGTTGTATATCCAAATTCATAAAATCTAAATTTATCAATTCATCTTCTGAAACACTTTGCACAATAAAAGGCGAATGTGTAGTTACAATAAATTGCAGTTTTGGAAATGCCGATTTTAAATCATCTACTATGTGACGTTGCCAAGTGGGGTGCAAGTGCATATCCAATTCATCTATCAATACTACACCTTCGGTTTCTATTACTGCATTTATACCTTTAAAGCCATTTAGTATTACACATCTAAAAGCTAATTCGGCTACTAAATACAGCATAGATTTTAAACCATCACTCATATTGCTATGTATGGTTTTGCCTAAGGCAACATCATCAAAAATAATTTCGGCTTCAAACTGGTTGTATTGCCTGTTGTAATCAATATTTTTTAAATAAGGTAAAGCCATTTGCAAGGCATTGTAAAATGCTTGAATAGTGCCTTCAAACTCAATTTTGTTTTTTACATTGTACTCGTAATTATATAGCCACTCTAAAGCACCATTAAAATTGGTATCTTCTTTTAATGAAGTGAGATAACCCTTTTCTAATCTTGTTCTTTTATTATCTACCTTATTTACTTTTCTAAATTCTGATGCTTTTCTATCTGTACCAAAATTGGCAATTAATGGCAGTAAAATATTATTGCTACCTTTTCTTATTGCCATCATTTCATTTACTATCTGTATCAACTCACCTACTGTAGCTTGGCTATGTGTAGTAGCTTCGTTTTTCAATAACTTTCTTGTCCAACATACTTGTCTGTTATTAAAAGAAAATTGAGCACAGATGTCAATTTTCGTTTCTTCATCTTTTGGCATATAATCGAGTAATTGATTATTCCATTTAACAAAGCGTTCTCCTGTTTTTTTAAATTGCCTTCTATAGCTAGAGTTGGCAGGAATATCTAAACATTGCAGATATGCACCTAATGCCACTTGTACAGAATGCAATAAGGTAGATTTACCTTTTGCATTATTGCCAATGGCTACATTAAAGGATGGATTAAATTTGAACTCTTTGTGTTCAAATCCTTTAAAATTTTGGATGGTAATATTTTGTATTTGCATAATTATTCAATAATTTCTTTTAATAAATTTTCTGTTTCTTGCTCAATAGCCAATATGTCTTTGGTAATTTCTTTTAAGCTACGTGGTGCTTGGTACTGGTAAAAGTATTTTGCAAAATTTATTTCGTAGCCTACTTTGGTATCTTTATAGTTATACCAAGCATCAGGCACAAAGGGCAATACTTCTGTTTCAAAAAATTCATCTATACTTTCCTTTAACGGAATATTTTCAACGTCTTTTAATTTTGTATTGCTTTTAGGTTTGCCTTTAGCATCAAATACAATTTTCCCTTTCTCGTCTTTTTCTGGCTGGTGTACTGTTATTTGGTGGTAGCCAAAATCTGTATTATCTAGAATAATACTGTACTCGTTTGGTTCAAAATCTAAAAATAAATTGGTGATGGTTTTAATATGCGATGCATCAAACTGTACTCTTTTTTTACCCAATGGCTTACGCATTTTAGCATTAAAATGGTCGGCTGTAACATTTATGAGTTGTAGTTTGCCTTTTCTTTTTTTATCTTTTTTATTAGAGAGTACAAAAATATAAGTTGGTATGCCTGTATTATAAAACAAATCGTTTGGAAGGGCTATAATGGCTTCTAACAAATCTTTCTCAAACAAGTATTTTCGTATTTCGCTTTCGCCTTGCCCTGCATCGCCTGTAAACAATGCACTGCCATTGTGTATGGTTGCAAATCGGCTTCCTATTTCACTATCCGTTTTCACTTTACTTACCATATTCATCAAAAAAAGCAGTTGCCCGTCATTTACTCTGGGTACACCAATTCTAAAACGATGGTCAATAATTTCTTTTTCCTTTTTATCAATAATGGCATCTTGGTCTATCTTCCACGTTTTACCATAAGGAGGGTTGCTCAACATAAAATCAAACTGCAAGTTTGCAAATCCATCATTGCTCAAAGTAGAACCATAAGCAATTTTATCGGGGTCTTCTTCTTTTATAAGCATATCTGCCTTGCAGATAGCAAAAGTTTCGGGGTTTACTTCTTGGCCATATAAGTGAAACTTTGCTTTTGGATTTATTTCTTGTGCAAAATGTTCTGCCTCTGTAAGCATACCTCCACTGCCACAAGCTGGGTCGTAAATTAAATAAGTACCATCTTTAATTTTCTTTTTGATAGGGTCAAAAATTAAATGGGTCATTAATTTAATAATCTCTCTAGGTGTAAAATGCTCTCCTGCTTCCTCGTTGTTTTCTTCGTTAAATTTACGTATCAATTCTTCAAATACATATCCAATACCCAAATTGGTTAAGCCTTCTAATATTACTTTATCATCTTTGTCTAAAACAGCTTTTGGGCTAAGGTTAATGCTACTGGTACAAAATTTTTCAATCAATGGAAAAGTAATATTGCCTTCCTCCATTGTCTCTAATTGATTTCGCAATTTAAACTTGCTAATAATATCCTGTACATCGCTACTAAAACCATCTAAATAAGTTTCTAAGTTTTGACGAATATTGCCTGGCTCGTTTAGTAATTTTTTAAACGTAAAATTAGATGTGTTGTAAAATACATAGCCACTCACTTTGCATAATTGTGGTGCTTGGTTATCTATTTTCATTGCATTAAGCTTAGTATGCATTTCTAAAACCTTTTCTTTGGTAGGTTCTAAAATGGCATCTAAACGCCTCAATACCGTAAAGGGTAAAATGATATCTCTGTATTTACCTCTGGTGTACACATCTCTTAAAACATCATCGGCAATGCTCCAAATAAAATTTACAATATTATTATGTTGGCTTTGATTCATTACTTTTCTTTCTTTAATTTTTTGGTTACTGATTTCAACGCTTCATCTGCCATAGGTTCGCCTTGTACCATTGTGTACAATTGGTCGGCAAGCCAAAGGGTTTGTAATTCTTCAATATCTGCTTTAAGTATTTCGGCTATAAATGGTATTTGCTCCTTCTTTAAAGGTCGTACCCCTTTTTCAATTTTGCTTAGCTGGGCAGTATCCATTTGCAGGTGTGCAGCCACCTGCCGTAAGTACAAACTGTGCTTTTCTCGAAGGGCTTTTATTCGGTCTCCAAATTGATTATTCATCGTTGTTATTTTGACTTGTCAAATATTGACAAATATAGGCAAATAAAAACAAATAATGTATGGAGAATTGCAAAGTTGCAAAGTTTGCAAAGTGCAATGTTTAGAGCTTATTGTAGAAACCTGTTTTAGGGCTATCTAATGTTTTGCCTAAGGATGTTTTTAGGAAATTATCTACTGTTCTTGCAGATAAGTCAAATTGCTTGGCAATTTCTACAGCTTCTTTTCGCTGAAATGCAACATTTGGTAAAGCATCAAATAATTTACGTTTATCGCCACCGCCTTTAAACTGCATTGCATCGCCTTGCTTTGGTAAATTATTAAACATTAAAATGCTGTGCTGTAAATAGGTTTGTACTATGGCTAAGGCGTTTTCAAAATCTATATCGGTGCAGGTGTATGAAGTGGTACAGTCGCCATTTTCAAACTTACGAAGTGCTGTAAAAATCATACACACTCTATACAACACCAAGCCCAAACGAAATACAATACTGGCTGCATCTTCGCTGGTGTAAATGGTTACATCGGTAAGCATTGTATTGAAAGTGGCATTAAGTATTTGCCACTGATTGGCGGTAAGATTTACTTCTGTAGCTGTACTGGAAAGGAAATTAATAATATCTAAAACTTGGATAGATAGTTTTTCAAAATGGTCATTAAAAACAACTGACTTACCAATGGGTGAAGGGTCTTGCCAAATAATTTCGTTTTTATAAGCATAAAATAAAAAGCGACTAAACAAGCCATCTTCGGCAGAAGAAATTAAGCCTGGTGCTTGGTTGGGTGTGCCTGTAAGAGCTACTGCAATACGTGGTTCGTTTACTTCTATATATTCGTTATTGGTTTTACGGGTAAGCGTAATTTTTTCGTGGTGAAAAGCTTTGCGTAAAGATGGCGAATAGTCGCCCCAATCTTGCTTTTTTGCACCACTCATAGTATCGGCTTCGGTTTCGCAAATAATCCCTTGCCCTTCATTTTGCATTAAGTGTTCTATCATACGGCTGTGGCTGCAATCGGCAGGAATAAATACAATTTTAAAGGCTGGTGCAATAGGTTTTTCGGGTGCTGTTTCGCCTTTTTTTAGTTTGGTGCAATTGGTTTTGTATTCTTGCAATTCGGCTTCGTGTCTTTGCTGCAAACCTTTGCTTTGCTCCAATACATTTTGATGGTATTTGTCGGCAAGTCGTTTGGCATTTTTCATTACTCCCTTGCCACTTGCTGGTGGTGCAATGGTAAACGTAAATAGATGTGGGTACACTCTTTCTTGGCCATATACACCTGTAACCTCGGGCAAACAACCACTCATAATCGCTAATGCACTGGTAAAAAATACATCTCGTTTTCTTCTGTCTTCAAAAGCTGATGTACCTTGCCTTAATAATTCAGGCAATGTTTCAAAAATAGCATCGGGTATTGTAGGTGTGTTTTTTAGAAAGTCGTATAATTCAGTTTCTATTGAAATGTTGCTTGGGGCTTTACTACTTTGCAAGTTTGCAGACTTTGCAAACTTTGCAAATTCTTGTGGGTGCTTATCGTAAGCACTTTTTACAGCTTTCTCCATTTCTGTAGCAGGTAAATCAAAATGCCGCTTACATAAAAGTTCAGTATCGGATTGCGGTAAACCTGCTCTGTTGCAATTAGAAGCAAGAGTATAAATATAATTATTGCGGTTGCCATCGGTGTATTGTATTTTATTATTAGTGAATTGAATTTGTTGATTGAAAATAAAATCTTGTGATAAATCAATTGCTGCTGCTTGCTCAATTGGATTGGGAACGATGGAAACTTTTATAGATTCTAAAGTTTCTATTGCTATTTCATTGGCAATTTTTACAATAAATTTTTCATTGTTAATGGTTCTGTAAGCATTGGGGTCGTGGCTCATAAAGCAAAGCCTTGTTATGTCTTTACAACTAGGGTCTGCCTTTAAGCCTGTAGCATCTTCATAATATTTTTGCACTTGCAAATAAGCAGTATTATGATGCTCTACACCTGTATTGATTTCTACAAATACCTTTAAGCCATTGCCGCTTGGGCTTACAAAGCAAAGTGCTGTGTATTTGATATTACAAATAATGGCAAACGCAGTTTGCAATTGCTCTGCGGTGAGCTTGTCAAAATCTAAATGCACAAAGCCACTGTACATTTCTAAAAATGGCATTTGCCGTTTTTCTGTAAATACAGCAGAAGGTGTAAAAGCTAATAATTGCTTTTTCTTATTATCGGCTTCCGCTTTATTGCCCTGTGCAATAAGCTGGCGAATTATTGTAATCTCCGTTTTGTACTTATCGGAAATAATATCTTTACCAATGAGCAGTAAAGATTTGTTCTCTACTGGTACAGTAAAGTTTTTAAATATGGTGCTACTTGCCATTTCTTTATCTTTCTTATGGGTTAAAAAAATGGATTATTTGCGTTTGTTTTTGAGTAGGTACTCTGTAGCCATAGCGTCTATTTCATCGGTAGAGGATTGGCGGTTGCGTTGCAACCAACTGTCCAATTCATCTCGTTTGAAATACAATTTTTTGCCCTGTGGGCAGAAATGGGGGATTTGTTTTGTACTGGTGAGTTTGTACAAATGCGATTCACTTACATCAAGATACTTGCAAGTTTCGTTGAAGTTAAGGACTGTTTTTTGTAATAGATTTTGCTCGTCTAATTTGCTTGCAATTTCTGTTAGCTTGTCTAAGATTAAATTTTCTTGTACCATTTTTAACTATTTTATTTGTTATGGTACAAAGAGAGGAAATGCAGTAGGGGTGGTTGGTATAGGTATATAGCTACCATATAGAAATCTATATGTTTATATACCTATCTATATGTTTTACATATCGTTTTCTTTAAAAATCTTATCAATTTCTTCTTTTGTTTGTTTTGATAATTGGTTATTAGATTTTGAATTAGACAACAAAGAGCCTTTAATTAGTGTGCCATTATCTGTAAAGAAATAACCGCTTCTTTCAATATTTGAATAGGAAAGTTTTGGCAGGGTTCTTTTAAAGCAGTCAATTATATAAGTAACCAAATTTGTGTTACATCCAAATTGAATATTGTAATGCTTATCAGTAATATTTTTTGTAGTGAATAACTCAAATAAATCGCTTTGTTTGGTTATGTCTTGGTCTAATAAATTTTTATGAACACACAATACCAATATTAAATTTTTAAGTTTTGCTTCATCGCCTTTAAAGCCAAAATTGAAAGGTTTATTATTTGATTGTGCTATAGATTTTATTTCTTCTGAAGGTACATCCTCTAACTGCTTTAATTCCTTTAGATAATTTTTGGGTAATTCTAAATCTAACAAATAGAAATCTTCAATGCTAATTTCATTTTCTAAGTAAGATTTTCGTAATGCTTGAATATCAAAAAACAAAATGATTAAGTGTTGCCTTAAAAGTTGCAAAACAAAGTGTGCTAATTGGCTTTCGTCAGTTGGTGCAGCTTCAAAGCCTTTTGCTTTAATTTCTTTAACTGTATTTATGGCTAATGCTCTTACATTTTTTAAAGCAATTGTTGTATGATAAACGATGTCAATCTTGTTTTTGTATTGCTGTATTTTGGTATTAAAGGCATTGTAAACACGGAGTGTTTCAAGGCTAATAATTTTATCGTAAAACTTTGTGATTGCATTACTAAATTCAGTAAAATCAATTGCAAAGCAATGATTTTTTATAGTGCCTGTAGCCTTTGACAATTGCTTGGTGAGCCACTTGGTAAGCTCGGGGTAGTCTGCCACTAATATTTGAAGCTGTTGTATTAAGTCAACTTCTGTGGTTGCTTCCTTATTAGCAATTTTCTTTAATTTTTCATTTATCGGTTTTAAATTTGAGGTATTAAAAACCCACGGCATTAACTCCTTAAATAATATGCTGTTTAATATTTTTATTTCCATTAGATACCTATTTTTATTCTGTTAGCGGCTATTGTTTTCTTTTCGTCAATTACATTGGCATAAATCTGCGTTGTTTTTAAATGCCTATGGCCAAGTAATTTTGATACCGTAAAAATATCAGTACCGAAGGTTAATTGTAGTGTGGCATAAGTATGACGGCTGCAATGGAAAGTTATATGTTTTTCAATACCTGCTTTCATTATCCATCTATGTAAATCCATATTTCTACTATCCGAATAAATCATATCTGGAAAAACTAAATCATTGGGGTTGCCTCTTTCTGCCACTATCAGATTAAATGCTTCTTCAGATATAGGCAAGGTTTCAGAGCCTTTCGTTTTTTGTTGTACAAATCTAATGTAATGCCCTAATTCATCCGATTGCTGCACTTCACTCCATTTTAATTTTTGAATATCGCTAAAGCGTAAGCCTGTAAGGCAAGCAAAAAGGAAAGTCTTTTTTATTAGTTCGTTTTTACATTCGGTTTTAGCCAATGCCTTTAATTCATCAAAAGTTAAAAACTCCCGTACCGGTTCGCCCTGGGGTAAACCTTCAACCATTTCCGCAGGGTTGGTTTTTATGATGCCATCCCTTACCGCTTGTTTAAGTGCTGCCCTAAATTTATTGAAGTAGCTATACTTGGTATTTATAGAAATGGCTTTTTTAGTTTTTGATGTAGCTTCTTTTTGCAAATACTCTCTAAAGCCATCTACAAACTGCTTATTGATTTGGTTAAACTGAATATCCTTTGGGCAATATTTTTGTAAATGCTTGATGGTACTATCCCAATTGCCATAGTTGCCTTTGCTGTCTTTTCGTTTTTCGGCAAGGGCTTGCATATACATTATAAAATATGTTTTTAGTTTTTCCTTATCGTGAAAATCGTAAGTGCTATTTTGTATTTCTAAATGCCTTTTACTGCGGATGGTTTCGGCTAACAATAGCATCTTTTTATTTTCCTCTTTTACCGCATTGCTTAGTTTGCCTTTTTCGGGGTCGGGGGTTAGGTACAATTCTAAATACTCGTATTTGCGTTTGCCGTTTGAGTAGTAGTCTAAGTACAGGCTTATTTTATCGCCTTTCTGTCTTTGTCGTAATGTTACTTTCATTTTTTATCAGTTAAATAAATTATCTAGTGAAGTTCTTTTTATAATAGTTCGGCTGCCAAGTTTTGCCACAAGCAAACGATTGCTTTTAATCATACGTTGTATGGTCCACCTGCTGGCTCCTAAAAGTGTGGCTACTTCAAGTATGCTTAAAAATTCTTTCTGTCTTAAATTAATGTGATTGCCAACTTGTGGCATTGGTTGCTGATGAATTTCAACTTTTGGAGCTACCGTAATTATTTTACTTTGTTGGTTCTTAAATTCTGCATTTACTTTTTCTTCTCTCTTAGCTAATTTGTAAGCTGCACTGTTGCATTTATGCCCACAGTATCTTGTTGTGGTCTTTTGGGCTATGTATGCCTTACCACAATGATTACAGAATTTAGGAAGTTTAATTGTACTACTCATTTGTTGCTGTTTGTAGCAGTATGTTGCAGAGTGGTGCTACTTGGTGCATTATTTCTCCACGTTTACATCAAATGTATAAGTGGGCAACAAAATAGCGAATTGGGCAACAACTGGGCAACAAAGATAAGCAAATAAGTGCAGTTGGGCAACAAAAAAGAGTAGAATAATTATAGTAAAACGTAGTATTAATAGGCACTTGACAAATAAAAGAAGGATAATTACTTTCCGATACAAAACTTCGAAAATATAAAATCTAATTTATCCTCATTAGTGACCTCCCCAGTAATCTCACCTAAGTGATATAAAGCAGCTCTAATATCAGATGATAATAAATCACCAGAAATATTCGCATCTAAGCCTTCTTTTATTGCAGATAGAGATGATGAAATATTTTTAAGCGATTCCAAATGGCGAGCATTGGTTACAATATTATTTTCGGCATTGGTAGTTGCTTGTACTGTTGCATTAAACAATGTTTGTTTAAGTTTGTCAATACCCACATTGTTTTTTGCAGATATAAATTGAATATCTTTTTGAGAGTATTTATTGTCGCCTACAGCTTTGTCTGCTTTATTGCCGACGAGTAAATATTTTATATTTTCTGTTTCAAAAATATTTATTTGTGTTTGTAAATCATTTTCACTTTCTCTGTTTACATCAAAAATATAGAGTACAATATCTGCACTGCGCATTTTACCAAGGCTTTTTTCTATGCCAAAATTTTCAATAATATCGCCAGAGTTTTCTCTAATACCAGCAGTATCTATCAATCTGAATAATATGCCTTGTATGTTTATTATTTCTTCAATAGTATCTCTTGTAGTACCAGCAATATCGCTTACAATGGCCCGTTCTTCGTTTAGTAGAATATTGAGTAAAGTTGATTTTCCTGCATTTGGTTTGCCAATAATAGCCACACTTACACCATTCTTTATTACGTTTCCTAGGATAAATGAATCTATCAATTTATTTACTGATGAGGATAATTCATTTATAAGGTTGTAAAATTTTTCTCTGTCAGCAAACTCTACATCTTCGGTTGCAAAATCTAGCTCCAATTCTATGAGTGCAGAAAAACTAATAAGCTGCTCACGCATGTGTGAGAGCTCGTGCGAAAAGCCACCACGTATATTGTGCAGTGCAGCTTTTTGTGAAGCGGCAGTATTGGCAGCAATAATATCTGCTACGGCCTCTGCCTGTGTAAGATCCATTTTACCATTTAAAAAAGCTCGTTGTGTAAACTCTCCTGCACGTGCTAGGCGTGCGCCCTTGCTTACACAAGCCTCAATAATTTGTTGTTGTATAAATGTACTGCCATGGCAGCTAATCTCTATGGTATCTTCTCCGGTAAAACTTTTTGGGCCTTTAAATAAGGTAAGCACCACTTCATCTATCAGTCTATCACCATCTTTTAGCATGCCTACAATTGCTGTATGCGTAGCTTGTGCTGCTATTTTTTTTGATGGAAATAAAGAATTGATTATAATAAATGCTTTACTCCCCGAAATTCTGATAATCGCAATAGCCCCAATGCCCGGTGCAGTAGCCAATGCTACAATTGTATCATCCCATCCAGATAATTTGTTCATCATATTGCAAATATACAAGAGCTTATTTGAGAATAATTTTTTGGGAAATTTAAAAAATGCCCCAGTTTGTAAATAGGGTTGTCAACCTTTCTACAATACATTTATTTTGAAATTACCAATTAAGGTTGACAACCTTTGCGATATTTTTAAATGCACCCTAATTTTTGTAAAGTGAAGTGTTAGGTAAGTTCTATTCTTTTAATTGGTTTCTTATTGCTTACTTCTTGCGGTAAATGTTCTAAAATGCTTTCTTTTAAAATATTTGCTAGTCTAGTTTTTACAAATCCTTTATTCGTAACCATACTTATTTCTCTTACAGGTGCAGGGCTTTTAAAATACCTCAGCATAGCTTTTTTGGCAGCACTCATATCTAATGTTGCCAATTCGGGCAATAGCGTAATGCCTTCGTTTTTTTCTACAAATTTTTTGAGGGTTTCTATACTGCCCGTTTCAAAGTCTAAATGTTTTTGTACAGATGACATTTTTTGTAACTCACAAAGGTTGATAGCTTGGCTGCGCAGACAATGCCCTTCTTCCAACAACCACATTTTATTTACATCTATATCTGCCGGCAGTAAATATTTTTTGGCGAATATTTTTTCTTTTTTGGATACATACGCTACAAATTCTTCGTTAAATAAAAAAGTTTCTTGTAATTCTTTTTGCGAAAGTGGTGTAGCCAATATACCAATATCTAACATGCCATTTTTTAAACGCCTAATAATTTTATCGGTAGTAAGTTCACTCACATTTAAGCTAACAGCAGGGTATTTTTTTATAAACTCTAGTAAAAACAATGGTAGTAAGTAAGGAGCAAGTGTAGGGATAACACCAATTTTTAAATTCCCCTCTATTGTGTTCTTTTGTTGTTGTATTAATTGGGTCATCGTAACGCTTTCTGCCATTATTTTTCTGGCTTGCTCTATTATAATAACGCCAGTTTCTGTTGGTGTGATAGGCATTTTATTTCTGGCAAAAATGGTTGTCTTTAGTTCTTCCTCAAGCTTTTGTATTTGTACACTTAAAGATGGTTGGGCTATATTGCAATGCAACGCCGCTTTGCCAAAGTGGC
>JANOZW010000236.1:0-5439 GCA_031429575.1 Ferruginibacter sp. | reverse complement strand
CTGTTTCTATTGAAAAAGAATTTATTTGCGAAGCCCTGCCTGTTTCACTCATTGGTATGAATGCAGAATTGATGGCACAATATATTGAATTTGTTGCAGATAGACTCTTAGTAGCACTAGGTTATAACAAAATTTATTTCGCCGAAAACCCCTTTGATTTCATGGAACTTATTTCCTTGCAAGGCAAAACAAATTTCTTTGAAAAGCGTGTAGGAGAATATCAAAAGAGTGGCGTGAAGGAAAATGCCTCAAAAGCGTTTTCTATGGATGAAGATTTTTAAAGTAAGACATTAGATAGTTAGATATTAGACTTTAGAAAAATATAAGCAAATGCACAATTTTAAAGAGTTAAAATCTTGGCAGAAAGCAATTGATTTTTGTTTAGATATTTATAAGCTAACTGGTTCGTTTCCTACAGAAGAGAGATTTGGTTTAATATCACAATTAAGAAGAGCAGGTGTTTCGGTTCCTTCAAATATTGCAGAAGGTTCTGGGAGAAATAGTGACAAAGAGTTTGTACATTTTTTATCAATAGCA
Organism: Ferruginibacter sp.; assembly: GCA_031429575.1. Taxonomy (GTDB): domain Bacteria; phylum Bacteroidota; class Bacteroidia; order Chitinophagales; family Chitinophagaceae; genus Ferruginibacter. The sequence continues at coordinate 4,902 of JANOZW010000236.1, read as the reverse complement.
ACTGGCTCTAGTTACGAATTAGAAACACAATTAATAATAGCACACAGATTAGGATATATTAAAGAAGAAGAAATACAAGAGGCAACATTAAAATTATCGGAAATACAGAAAATGGTTTTTGCATTTTCAAACAGATTAAAAACAAACAATAAAATAACAAAAGAGTAAAAACAAGGTGAGGACTCGGAATTTAGTTATCTAAAATCTAATGTCTATCATCTAAAATCTAAACAACTACTAACCACTCAACATATACTAAACAATGCAAGTAATTAAGCGCAGCGGAAAAAAAGAATCGGTACACTTTGATAAAGTAACCTCAAGAGTTACTAGATTAAGCTATGGACTACAGTTAAAATCCGAAGACATTATTGAAATATCTAAGAAAGTTGTTTCGGGTATTTTTAACAATGTAACCACTACTGAGTTGGACAACTTAGCAGCAGAAACCGCTGCATCGTTCACCACAAAACATCCTGACTTTGCAGTATTGGCAGCTAGGATAGCGGTGAGTAATTTACACAAAAACACCAAAAAGTTGTTTAGCGAAACCGCTGAATTGATGTTCAACTATATTGATCAGAAAACAAATGCACCTGCTCCCTTGCTTGCAGATGACATTTATGAAATAATAAAAGAGAATGCAGATGTATTGGATGCTGTTATCATTTATGAAAGAGATTATCATTTTGATTTTTTCGGTTTTAAAACCTTGGAAAAATCTTACTTGCTAAAAGTAAATGGCAAAATAGTAGAGCGTCCTCAGCACATGTTTATGCGTGTAGCATTGGGCATACACAAAACAGATATTGACGCAGCTATTGAAACCTACAATTTAATGAGTGAAAAATGGTTCATTCATGCTACACCAACATTGTTTAACTCTGGTACACCAAAACCACAAATGAGTAGCTGCTTTTTGCTAAGCATGAAAGATGATAGCATCAATGGCATTTACGACACATTAAAAGATTGCGCATTAATTTCTCAAAGTGCCGGTGGTATTGGGTTAAACGTTCATAATATTCGCAGTACTGGTAGTTACATAAAAGGAACAAACGGTACAAGCAATGGTATCATACCTATGCTTCGTGTGTTTAACGATACGGCACGTTATGTAGATCAAGGTGGTGGAAAAAGAAAAGGTGCATTCTCGGTTTACTTAGAGCCTTGGCATGCAGATGTGTTTGAATTTTTGGAGCTAAGAAAAAACCATGGTAAAGAAGAAATGCGTGCTAGAGATTTATTTTTAGCATTGTGGATACCGGATTTATTTATGAAGCGTGTAGAGGCAGATGCAGAATGGAGTTTGTTTTGCCCTAATGAAGCAAAAAACTTACATACTACGCATGGTGCAGCGTTTGAAGCTTTATATACACAATATGAGTTAGAAGGAAGAGCTAAAAAAACAATACAAGCAAGAGAATTGTGGAACGCAGTATTAGAATCACAAATAGAAACCGGTACACCGTATGTATTGTATAAAGATGCGGCTAACACGAAGAGCAACCAACAAAACCTTGGTACAATACGTTGCAGTAATTTGTGTACAGAAATTATAGAGTACAGTGATGAAAACGAAACAGCGGTATGTAATTTAGCTTCGCTTTCTCTACCAAGATTTGTAGAAGGAAAGAAATTTAATTTTGAAAAATTAGTAGAAGTTACAAAAATTGTAACACGGAATTTGAATAAAGTTATAGATGGCAACTACTATCCCATTCCTGAAACAAAAAGAAGTAACGAGCGCCATCGCCCAATTGGCTTAGGTGTGCAAGGTTTGGCAGATGTGTTTATGATGATGGGCTTGCCTTTTGAAAGTGAGATGGCAAAACTATTAAACGTAAATATTTTTGAAACCATATACTTTGCGGCCATGACAGCAAGTTGTGAGTTGGCTAAAAAAGATGGAGCTTACCAAACGTTTAAAGGATCTCCATTAAGCGAAGGTAAATTTCAATTCGATTTGTGGAATGTAGCACCGACAGAGCGTTACGATTGGGCTGCGCTAAGAGCAGAAGTAATGGAGCATGGTGTAAGAAACTCTTTATTGCTTGCACCAATGCCTACAGCATCTACATCACAAATATTAGGCAACAATGAATGTTTTGAACCATACACTTCTAATATTTATAACCGTCGTGTATTGAGTGGAGAGTTTGCTGTAGTAAACAAACATTTACTAAAAGACCTTGGTGCATTGAATTTATGGAATGATAACATGAAGCAACGCATTATTGCTGCCAATGGTTCTGTACAAAATATAGAAGAGATACCTGCTGACTTGAAAGAGATTTACAAAACAGTATGGGAGATAAAACAAAAAACGGTGATAGATATGAGTGCGGATAGAGGCGCATACATTTGCCAATCTCAGTCATTGAACTTATTTGTAGAGCAACCAAACTTTGGTAAACTTTCTTCTATGCATTTTTACACATGGAAAAAAGGATTAAAAACAGGAATGTACTACTTGCGTACAAAAGCAGCTGCTGATGCTATCAAATTCACAGTAGATGCAGATGTACTTAATCAAACAAAAGACGAACAACAAGCTGCTATATCATGCTCGCTGGATAATCCGGAAGGGTGTGAAGCGTGTGGTTCTTAAGGCCTAACTAATTGTTTATACTAAAGCCCTCAAATAATTTGGGGGCTTTTTTGTGGGGTGAAAAAGTTGCTGTTGGATATTCCATTAACCCTTTGCTAGTAAATGCACTCGTTAAAAATTATTAAGTAAAAAATGCGTATCATCGTGTATATTTAAATACAGTAAATAAATGCTGTTATACAAAACGATAGTTATACAACATGTTTGAACAAACTTTTAAAAATATAGATGATATACTGCACAAAGATGCAGGTTGTGGTAGTGAGTTAGATTATGTGGAGCAAACCTCGTGGGTATTGTTTTTAAAATACCTCGATGATTTAGAAAAAGACAAGAAAATGGCTGCCGAGCTTACCGGCAAAACTTACACAAATATTATAGCACCCGAATACCAATGGAGCAAATGGGCTGCACCAAAAATCTCCTCCCCTGATGGGGGAGGTCGGGTGGGGGCTATTGACCATCACAAAGCAGCTTCGGGAGATGACTTGTTAGAATTTGTAAACAATAGACTTTTCCCCTATTTAAAAAAATTTAAAACAAGTGCCGAAAGTGCCGATACCATTGAATATAAAATAGGCGAAATTTTTAGCGAATTAAAAAACAGAATACAAAGCGGCTACAACCTAAGGGAAGTAATAAACAGAATAGACGAACTCCGTTTTAGTACCTATGCAGAGAAGCATGAAATGAGCCACCTGTATGAAGACAAAATAAAAAACATGGGCAATGCTGGCCGCAATGGCGGGGAGTATTACACACCACGCCCACTCATTACCACCATTGTAAAAGTAGTAGCACCCACCATTGGAGAAACTATATACGATGGAGCCGTGGGCAGTGCAGGATTTTTATGCGAAGCGTTTGATTATTTAAGAAATAGTAAAAGCCTTACTACAAAAGATACGGTAACCCTACAGAAAAAAACTTTTTATGGCAAAGAGAAAAAAAGCCTCGCATACATAATAGGTATAATGAACATGATACTGCATGGTGTAGAAGCGCCCAACATTATACATACGAATACGCTTGCAGAAAACCTAGCCGATATACAAGAAAAAGACCGCTACAATATTGTACTTGCCAACCCGCCTTTTGGTGGTAAAGAGCGTGCAGAAGTGCAACAAAATTTTCCGATAAAAACGGGCGAAACGGCTTCGTTGTTTTTACAGCATTTTATAAAAATATTAAAAGCTGGTGGCAGGGCTGGCGTGGTTATAAAAAATACTTTTTTGAGCAATACCGATAATGCCTCTATAGCATTAAGAAAAAAATTATTAGAAGATTGTAACCTGCATACTGTGTTAGACTTGCCCGGTGGTACGTTTACAGGTGCAGGTGTAAAAACAGTGGTATTGTTTTTTGAAAAAGGCAGTGCAACAAAAAAAGTATGGTTTTACCAACTAAACCTTGCCCGCAACCTTGGCAAAACAAATGCGCTGAATGAAAAAGATTTGGAAGAGTTTGTACGCCTGCAAAAAACATTTGGTGATAGTGAAAACAGCTGGAGTATAAGAGTAAAAGACATAGATGAAAATACTTTTGACCTTAGTGCAAAAAACCCGAATAAAAAAGAAGAAGCTGCATTGAGACAGCCAAAAGAAATATTGAAAGAAATGGCGAAGCTGGATAAGGAAAGTGCTGATATTTTAAACTCAATTTTGGAAATGATATGAAGGAAGGATGGGAAATAAAAAGGTTGGAGGAATGCTTTAGGTTAAAAAGTGGTGATGGTTTGACAAGTACCATGATGAAAACTGGTGGAGATTATCCTGTATTTGGTGGAAATGGAGTTGCAGGAATGTATAATAATTTTAATCTAGAAGAAAATAATATTATAGTTGGAAGGGTTGGAGCTTTATGTGGAAATGTAAGGCACATTAATGAAAAAATATGGATAACAGATAATGCTTTCAAAATTGTAGATTATCAATATGAATTTGATAACGCTTTTCTAACTTATTTATTAAACTTAAAAAATTTACGTGAATATGCTAGGCAAGCAGCCCAACCTGTAATTTCTAATTCTTCGTTAAAAGATGTGATTTTAGAATTCCCAAAATCTCTCTCTGAACAAAAACGCATTGTAGCTATTTTAGACACAGCCTTTGCAGCCATAGCAAAAGCAAAAGCCAATGCAGAGCAAAATTGTAAAAATGCAAAGGAGATTTTTGAAGGGTATTTGCAAAAGGTTTTTGAAGAGAAAGGGGAAGGTTGGGAGGAGAAGACTTTGGGGGATGTTTTAGTAAAGACAGAAACAATTGACCCTACAAGAAAACCGAATGAGGAAT
>JANOZW010000235.1:0-10555 GCA_031429575.1 Ferruginibacter sp. | reverse complement strand
GTAATTATACTTTCTTCCTCGCCAGGTAATTTTGCAAGAAAATGTTTTTCGATGGTTTTGTAAATACTCAACTCCACCTTTTTAGGGTCTACCAAAACAAATTTTAATTGCGATGGATGTTTTTTGTACAACAAAGAAACGAGTATGGCATTTAATCCGACTGATTTACCTTGCCCTGTAGCACCAGCCATTAGCAGATGCGGCATGCTTGCAAGATCTACCACAAAATGCGTATTGTCAATTTTTTTACCAATGGCAATTGGTAATGCAAATGTACTTTTACTAAATTTATCATCGTCGAGCAAGGTACGCATACTCACCATTGTTTTGCGAGTATTGGGCACTTCTATACCAATCGTACCTTTCCCTGGTATAGGCGCTATAATACGAATACCAAGCGCAGCAAGGCTTAGTGCTATATCATCTTCCAAGTTTTTTATACGACTTATTCTTACACCAGGTGCAGGAATAATTTCATACAGTGTTACCGTAGGCCCAACTGTTGCAGAAATTTTTTGTATCTCAATATCATAATTTCTAAGGGTATTTATGATTTGGTTTTTATTATTTTCCAGCTCTTGTGGGTCTTGTACAATTTTTTCACTGCCATGGTTTTCCAATAATTCTACAGATGGATAAACATAATCTCTTAAATCTAAAATAGGATCATAGTTACCCAACGCTTTTACATCATCCGCTGTTTTTGATTTTGTAGGCTCTTCTTCTATCGGTTCATCGGGTACTGTTTTTACTTCCAGTGCTAAATCTGTTATTGGGGTAAACGTAGCCTTTTTTGAAGGCGGCATTACCGATACAAAACTGTCTTCTTCTTTTACATCCTCCACTTTTTCATCTCCATTTATTGCAATATTTTTTGGTGGAACCATTATCGTATTTACAATTCTTGCACCACGTTTTGCTTCTTCTTCGGCTTTTTCATTTATGGTAAGTTCATGGTCAAACTTTGGAGATTGGTCTGGCACATTGAGTATGCCTGCATTACCTGTAAGCGAATTCCCAGATGCTACTTTTTCTATTTCATTGTCTTCATCATTTTCATCCATATCTGTTTCTGCTAAAACATCATTTGCTAATGGCATTGTAGCTTCTTCATTTGCCAATAACGTTTTTTTACTTGGCATTTTAAAAGCAGGATTAAACCTCCAAATAACATAGGCTAAAAACGAAACCAATATAACACCGATGGTGCCAATTTTTCCAATTACACTATAGAAAAAATCTCTGCACATATCGCCCACTGCGCCACCCCAGGCAAAATCATTGCCCTTCATCAATACCGATGCGGTAATGCTAAGTAATGGAAGCCCAACCAACAAATATTTTACATTACGAACAACAGAAAATACTTTTTTGCCAAAAAATAAATTAATGCCCAGTATAAAGAATACTGTACAAAAAAGATAAGAAGCTATACCAAAACCTTTGTAAATTAACAAATGAGAAATAAACGCACCGAACGAACCCATGAGGTTGGCCATTTTTGTATCGGTACCCAAGAGCAATTTATAGCCTTCTTTAAAAACTTTGTCTTGGTCTTCATCCCAAGTAAATAAATACGATGTAAATGCAATAAAAAAAAGTATGGCCAATAGCAAGCAAATGCTACCAGCTATTTTATGTGTACGCTCATCTTGCAAGAGTTTTTTTACTTCTACGGTTTCTTCTTTTTCTTGCTTTAATACATCAGCGGCCTTGGTATTCTTTTTTACTGATTTTATTTTTTCTGCCATGGCGATAAAGATAATAAAAAAGGTAGGTTTTGGTTGGTAAAATTCAATTAAAAATAAGTAGAACCAAATTTAAAGAATTTATATGCTTTTGTTTTACTATAAATTATTAACTTTATGTATGCATTTTAACGAAATTATTCATATTGATAAAGATATACTTGGTGGGCAACTTGTGTTTTTAGGAACCCGAGTTCCTGTAGAAACACTTTTTGACCATTTAGAAGCTGGAGTCTCTTTAAATGAATTTTTAGAGGATTTTCCTACGGTAACTAAAGAACAAGCCGTATCCTTATTAGAAATGGCCAATAAATTATTGACTAACAAAAATGTTGAGCAATTATATGAAACTATTGCTTGACGAAAATTTACCAAAAAGACATAAAGAAGATTTTACCAATCATGAAATTTATTCCATTAGAGATAAAGGATGGAATGGTGTAAAAAATGGCGAGCTCTTAAAATTAATGATTGCAGAAGAATTTGATGCATTATTAACTTTCGATAAAAATCTTCAGTATCAACAAAACTTAAATAAATATACTATCTCCGTTTTTGTTTACAATACATATGCAAATACATACGAAGCCTTATCACCTCTATCTTGCAAAATTTTAGATTTTTTAGATAATGTAAAGTCAGAAATTGGAGTGTATATTATTTCGAAGGATTAATTTTTATCCAAAAAACTTTTAAACAACAATCCCCACCCCGCAATAAAAGCCACGCCACCAAAGGGCGTTATTGCACCAAGCCATAAAAAATTATCTGCGCTTATGGCTTTTACATAAGTGAGTAAATACAACGAACCGCTAAAAACAATAATACCAATTAGAAATAACTTACCTGCCCAAAGCATAGTTTTTGTAGGGAATTCTTTATACAAAATACCAGTAAGAAAAATAGCAAATACATGATACATTTGGTAGCGCACACCCGTTTCAAATATGTTTAATACATCTTGCGCTACACGGCTTTTAATTGTATGTGCTGCAAAAGCGCCCAATATTACAGTAAGTCCACCAACGGCTGCACCTAATTTTAATAAACCTTTATGCATTTTTATTTTTGTGAGTGTATAAAATCATCGACTATCTTAAACCCATTACGATTTAAATTTTCGGCAGTTAATATTATTTTACTTTGATTGTAAAATGGAAGTCTTTCTTCTAATTTTTCTTTGATAATATTTTGCAAATCTTCGTGGCTGCGTGAAAGCAATAATGGTCTTTGTTTTTTATCGTTTAATAAATGATGGAAAATATTTTCTATTGTTTCATTTAAAAATATGGTAACGCCATTTTTATTCATCCAATGCATATTATCAAAAAAACATGGAACGCCGCCACCACAGGCTATTATGGCATTTTCGAAGCGTTCTGTATTTCTTAAAACTGCCGCTTCTCTTTCTCTAAAATAGGCTTCTCCTTTTGTGGCAAATATTTTATCTATGGTTGTTCTTTCTTCTTCTTCAATTAACGTATCTAAATCGTAAAAAGAAAAATTATAATCTTCTGCCCATAATTTTCCCAAAAAAGATTTACCAGCACCCATAAAACCTGTAAGAAAAATACGCATGCTGCAAAGTTAAAGAGTAGAATTGTTTAATTGATAAATTGTTTAATTGTTATTTTTGGAAATTGTTTCGATAAAAGTTGAAGAAGATTTTCTGATGAAGACCTGCGGGATAGAAGCGGTCCCGCAATTAAAATGCGGGATTGTGAGGCACTTACAAAAAGATTGTAGCGTATAGCCAGAACAAAAGCACATTAGAATTCATGAAGCTGACAGCCCCAAATCTTACAAATACCTTACAGGATTTCTCTTTGCATTAAACACATAACGTTTTACGTTCATCCAAAAAGCAAGAAAAAAATACACTAACACGGGTGAACCGATAGTAGCAAAAGAAAGATAAATAAAATACTTACGAATGGTAGTGGTAGCAATGCCCATACGCTCGCCAATGGCGGTACATACACCAAACACATGCCACTCTACGAAATGTTTAAACCTTTTCATATTCATTTAATACCACAAATATAGTACCGTTGTGTTAAGTTAGTTTAAATTCTTGAAAAAAGAGTAATTTTTTTAAGTAAATTTGCACAAAAGCAAAATTAAATGCTCGAAAACATACATATACAAAATTTTAGGTGTTTTGAAGATTTTAAAGTAGAAGGCTTTGAAAGGATAAACCTTATTGGAGGAAAAAACAATAGTGGGAAAACGTGTTTGTTGGAAGCGATACAGTGTATTGATAAAAATTTACTTACAATTGCTCAGCAAAGAGGACAGAAATCGCTTTTGTCTTTGACTAACTACGATGTAAACTCTAATAAAATTACAATAAATTTTAAAAGTGGTAAGAATTATCAAGTCGAATTAATTTTACCGAATGGAATGTCAGACTCTGATTATGAGAGAAAGGGTGATAGGCTGGAAATGAAAATTCAATACATTAAAAATGAAATTCATAATCCTGAATTTAAAGTTGGAGAAACAATAGAAAAATTTCAATTCGACTATCCTAATCCAATGATGGAAACTTTGGTTGAATTACTTCAAATAATAGAGCCAAAAACTAAAAGTTTATTGAGCCATGGATTTCCTGATTATACTATAGCAATTAACTCCTCTAATAAGCAAACTTCGTTATCTGATTTTGGAGATGGGTTAAAATACCTATTATATTATTTTATAAATTTTATAGATAAGAAACAAAATAATGACAGCTCAGAATCTATATTACTAATAGATGAGATAGAAAATGGCATACATTATACAGCTCAAGATGAAATATGGAGAGCTTTATTTCGGCTTTCTAAAGAATTAAATGTACAAGTATTTGCCACTACACATAGCAAAGAAATGATAGAACAATTCAACATTGTATCTAAAGAGTTTGAGATTATTAATAATGAAAAAACTGGAGCCTATTTTGAAATGATGCGTAATGTACGTACAAATAAAATTGTTGCACATAAATACGAAGCACAGGATTTAGAGTATTCACTTGATAACGAAAAAACTTTTAGAGGTGAATAGAATAATAGTTGAGGGTAAAAACGACAAAGGTTTTATTGAAGCATATAAACAATATTTATCTAGAAAAAATATCAACCTGCAATTTGATTTATCGGCTCTTGCAAATGGATTAAGTGTAGCTTCTATTATTGATGAATTAAAAACAATTAAGAATGATTTAGAAAATGAACATTCTCTTAATATAAAAATTGGCTTCATTTTAGATATTGATGATACTAACATCCAAGGTTATGTAAATCGTTTTACTATTTTAAATAATGCAATTTTAAGTGTATTCGGAATTAACCCTAACCTTTCAAATGTATTAACTTCTGCAATTTGTGAATACGAAGATTTAAAAATTGAATTTTCATACTTACTAATGCAAAACTCAAAAGGAAATGGTGAATTAATAGATGTTCTAAAGGAAATAAAATTTAATGATAGTTTAATTGCAGATTGTGTAAATAATTGTTTTCAACAAAAAGACGATTATACAGCTAAAGAAATATTGGATGATTGGTTACACATTTTCTTAAAATGGGATTCTTGTAATTATAATGAGAGAAGAGCAAGCAAAAATTTTGGATTAGATAAAAATGAAACGATACAGAAATTGCTTACAATTTTCAATTTTGAAAACCCAGTATTAGAAGAATTAAGATTATTCCTTTCTACTTTTTCTAATGCATAATAAAAGATGAATAAAGAAATATTGTTGAACGGAGCGTCGCCAATGCAGCCCCACAAAGAACTAAAAGCTCATTAACAAAAAAATAAAAATAACACTATGGCATTCGACATTGCAATGATTAAAAAATTGTACGCAGCTTTTCCTGAGAGAGTGGCAGCAGCTCGTGCATTGATTAACAAACCACTTACACTTACAGAAAAGATTTTGTATGCACATCTTTGGGAAAACAACCACACAGCGCCTTTTGAAAGGGGTGGGTCGTATGTAGATTTTGCCCCAGACCGTGTAGCCATGCAAGATGCTACTGCGCAAATGGCGTTGTTACAATTTATGCAAAGTGGGCGTACAACCGTGGCTGTGCCTAGCACCGTACATTGCGATCATTTAATAGAAGCAAAAGATAATAGTGCGGTAGATTTAAAAAGAGCGGTTACAGAAAGCAGCGAAGTATATGATTTTCTATCTTCTGTTTCTAATAAATATGGCATTGGTTTTTGGAAACCGGGTGCAGGTATTATACACCAAGTAGTGTTAGAAAATTACGCTTTCCCAGGTGGAATGATGATTGGTACAGATAGCCACACTGTAAATGCAGGTGGACTTGGAATGATAGCGATTGGAGTTGGTGGTGCAGATGCTTGCGATGTAATGGCAGGTCTTGCATGGGAACTTAAAATGCCGAAATTGATTGGTGTAAAATTGACTGGAAAATTAAACGGATGGACATCTGCAAAAGATGTGATATTAAAAGTTGCAGGCATACTTACTGTAAAGGGTGGTACAGGTGCAGTAGTAGAATATTTTGGCGAAGGCGCTACTAGCATGAGTTGTACGGGCAAGGGGACAATTTGTAATATGGGTGCAGAAATTGGTGCAACTACCTCTACTTTTGGATATGATGAAAGCATGAGTCGTTACCTTGGCGCAACTGGTCGTGCAGAAATAGCTACAATGGCCGATGCTATAAAAGAACATTTAACAGGCGATGCAGAAGTGTATGCAAACCCATCTGCGTATTTTGACCAAGTTATAGAAATAGATTTGAATACATTAGAGCCGCATTTAAACGGACCATTTACACCAGATCTTGCTACGCCAATTTCGCAAATGAAAGCGGCAGCGGCAGCAAATGGTTGGCCTACAAAAATTGAAGTGGGTTTAATTGGTAGTTGCACAAATTCTTCTTACGAAGATATTAGCCGTGCAGAATCTTTGGCAAAACAAGTTATTGCAAAAGGATTAAAATTACATTCTGAATTTACGATTACACCAGGCTCTGAGCAAGTACGTTTTACCATTGAGAGAGATGGTTTCTTAAATACATTTGGACAAATTGGTGCAACTGTATTTGCAAATGCATGCGGCCCATGTATAGGTATGTGGGCTCGTGTGGGCGCAGAGAAAGCAGAAAAAAACACAATCGTGCATAGCTTCAATAGAAACTTTGCAAAACGTGCAGATGGTAATCCGAATACATTTGCATTTGTAGGTTCGCCAGAAATTGTAACAGCCATGGCTATTGCAGGCACGTTGGATTTTAATCCATTAACAGATACGCTTACAAATGATAAAGGCGAGCAAGTAAAATTAGATGAGCCAACAGGATGGGAATTACCTCCACGTGGTTTTGCTGTGGAAGATGCGGGCTTTCAAGCACCGGCAGAAGATGGTAGTGGCGTGAATGTTTTGGTAGCTTCTGATAGCAAGCGTTTACAAATCCTTGAACCATTTGCTGCATGGGAAGGTACAGATTTGAAAGGCCTAAAATTATTGATAAAAGCAAAAGGAAAATGTACAACTGATCATATTTCTATGGCTGGACCATGGTTAAAATTTCGTGGGCATTTAGATAATATTAGCAACAACATGTTGATAGGTGCTGTAAATTTTGCGAATGATAAAACGAACTCCGTAAAAAATCAACTTACAGGCGAGTACGGTGCTGTGCCTGATGTGCAGCGTGCATACAAAGCTGCAAATATTGGTAGCATTGTAGTTGGCGATGAAAACTATGGCGAAGGTTCATCTCGTGAGCATGCGGCTATGGAGCCACGCCACTTAGGTGTGAGAGCTGTGCTAGTAAAATCGTTTGCACGCATACACGAAACCAATCTTAAAAAGCAAGGTATGCTTGGGCTTACATTTGCTGATAAAGCAGATTATGACAAGTTTCAAGAAGACGATAGTATAGATATTATTGGTCTTACAACATTTGCACCAGGGCAACCACTAACTTTAGTATTGAACCATGCAAATGGAACGAGTGATACTATTTCTGTAAACCATACCTATAATGCACAACAAATAGAATGGTTTAAAGCAGGTGCTGCGTTGAATATAATTAGGAAAGAATTTGAGGCTAGTAAGGGATAGGTAAAAAATAAATCAATAAAAAACGGCAGATGAATTAGGTTTCATTTGCCGTTTTTTTAGTTTGTATTACAAAGGAAGAAATGATGAAAAACTATATTAATTATCTCTATCCAATAACCAATGTGCACCTACACTTATTCCTACATGATTAGGGAGTGTTTTAAAAATATCTCTATTACTTCCATCTTTACTTTCAGTACTTAATACGCCGTAATAAGTTGCAGTGAATTTTATACCAACCCCTTCATTTACTCTATAAATAGCTCCTGCACCCATGCCCGCTGTCCAACCTCCTACCTCAGGCAAAACCTCTTTTTTGGGAATAGAGTTAATAGCAGGGGAAGTGGTATAGTCTAATCTTCCTTGCATAGATAAAATTAAACCCACAGATAAATCTACAAAAGGAAGTAATTTGTTATCTTCATTTCCATTGTTTAATAAAAAATACGCTAAGTTATAACGCCATGCTAAATTACTTCCCGTTTTGCCCGTTACTTTTATTGGTGTTTCTGTAAATGCGCCACCACCGGTAAAAACTTTAGCAGTTGTATTATAATTGTACTTATTTCCAAGGGTATAATCTAAATCCCACCAATGAAACAATCTTTTATTAGATCTTTCTTTACCATAGCTAAAATTAAAACCAAGGGCAACACTGTTTCCACCACCAATAACACGGGATGTTAAACCGAGGTCATATGTCCTACCTTTCTTTTTTAAAAAACTTGCTTTTTTGTATTGTGCCTGAGATGTTGCGATAGCCGAAAAGAATACGGCTAATAAAAATAATTTTTTCATAGTAGTTTTGGTTGGTAAAATTAAAAACAAGTGCAAATGTATGGCTATTGTTATATTTATCTTTATATGTAATAAAAATTATATCATGATAAAAACTCATACCCACGTATGAATTAATATTTTAATTTTGATGTGTACCTTTACCCCTTATGAATGAGATTTCCATCAATACCCCTGCCCTTTTATTTCCTGCTATTAGTTTGCTCATGCTTGCTTACACCAATCGGTTTTTTGCTATAGCAAACAGGGTAAGAACGTTACATGAAGTATATCAAAAAGAAATAAACAAGGATATCGTTTTTAAACAAATAGAAATACTGCGTAGAAGGTTAAATATGATAAGAAACATGCAAGCCTTAGGTGTTGGTAGTTTTTTAAGCTGTATTACTTGTATGTACTTTATTTTTAGCAATCATATGGATACAGCACATGTATTATTCGTCATCAGTATTTTATGCTTGGTAGCATCATTATTAATTTCTTTGGCAGAAATTATTATTAGTACAAAAGCGGTGGAGCTAGAACTTAGTGATATAGAAGGTTTAGAGAAAGACAGCATGTTAAATATGTTTAAAAGAGATTGATAGAATGAATAAAATCATCTTATTAGTACGAAAACTAATTTAAGTTGACCGTTCACACATATTTGTTTTACAAACGAGCCTACTTTTTTTATCTTCGCAACTTATTTTTTTAAATGAGATATTGTTTACTCTTTATAGTATTGCTTGCTACCCATAATTTATTTGCTCAAACAAAAAAATTTGGTGCAACAAAAATTACTTCTACCATAAAAATTGATGGTAAAATAGATGATGCTGGGTGGGCGTCTGTTAGTTCAATAAATGATTTTATAACCTCTTATCCTGATTTTGGAAAAGAACCTTCAAAAAAAACTGAGGTAAAAATTGTGTACGATAATACGGCAATGTATGTACTTGCATTAATGTACGACAATAAAGCAAATATTAGAAAACAACTTACCCAAAGAGATGCTATAGAAAGACAAGACTGCGATGTATTTACTATCGGTTTAGATACTTACCAAGACAAACAAAACGGATTTATTTTTCAAGTAAGTGCCGCAGGTGTGCAGGCTGATGCCAGACAAAGTAGTGCCAATGGCACAGATAGAAGTTGGGATGCAGTATGGGAAAGTGCTGTATCGATTCTTGCAGATAAATGGATAGTAGAAATAAAAATTCCATTTAGTGCCATTCGCTTTGCTAAGAAAGATGATCAAAATTGGGGCTTACAAATTACTAGAAATATTAGAAGCAAAAACGAAAGCAATACATGGAGCCCACAAGATCCAAATAAAGATGGCAGTATTAATCAATGGGGCACATTATCTAATTTAAAAAATATTATACCTCCTTTACGTTTATCCTTTTTACCATACATAAGTGGAGGTGTAAGAAACTCCCCTACCAACAATGGTCGCACTACAGAATATTTAAAAAGTGGGGGTATGGATGTAAAGTATGGCATCAACGAAAGTTTTACAGTTGATATGACATTGATTCCAGATTTTGCACAAGTGCAAAGTGATAATACTTTTTTAAACCTCACACCATTTCAAGTAAAATTTGATGACTTTAGACCATTTTTTACAGAAGGCACTGAGCTGTTTAACAAAGCAGGATTATTTTACAGCCGAAGAATAGGTGCAGAACCAACGGGCACAGGTAATGTGTTGGATTTTGCTAGAAACAATACAAATTATACCATTAATAAAAACCCTGGCATTACTCGTTTGTACAATGCTACAAAACTAAGTGGTCGTACAAAAAATAATATTGGTATTGGTTTTTTTAATGCCATTACGGCACCCATGAATGCTACACTTACAAATAAAATTACAAAGGCAGATACAACCATACTCACAGAACCATTTACCAATTACAATGTTTTT
>JANOZW010000234.1:0-4626 GCA_031429575.1 Ferruginibacter sp. | reverse complement strand
AGAAGTTTGTTGAACACTGCAAAATTAATGGAAGACAATGCCATGTTGTGGAAATTGAAAGAGATGGAATACGTTGAAAAAATTGCTGAGAAAATAAGCAACATTAGCGTAAGTGGTAATGGCGCATTGGTAGAGCAGTTGAAGCAAATTTTTGTGCCGATGAAATAAATTAACAACAACTAATTTTTAAGGAGATTAATTGTTGTTTTTAAAAAAATTTGGTAACGGGCTTTAGTTTTTCATGGCATCATCGTTGTGTCACTCACTTGAGCAGCATACCTTTGGGGAGCTTTTATTAAAACAATTGATTCAAAGAAAATGGCTTAAAGATTAATTGAAATTAAATTACAAATTATGAGACCTGTTTTAATTCCGGGATATGAGGAAATAATTGGCGAAGGGAGACCAAAATACGAAGAAATTTTAAAAAATATTTCTTCTGACATTATGATTATGCTTATAATTTGCTTGAATGCGGAATTAAACTCAGGAGAAGAGCATAAAGTAATTCAAGAAAGATTGTTTTTGAATATTACAAAAAGGTATTCTGAAAATAATTTTTTATTAATTCTTGAAGGAGTATCAAGATATAAAGAAAAGGTCGAAGATTATGACGGGACATTGTTTGCTAGAAGATACTTGTTGGTAATGTTTTTAAAAGAATTAAAAAGGAATAATAAAATTAGTATTGATGCAGACAATTCGATTCATGAATTTAATTTTTTAATAGCATATTTTTTAATAATCGATGAAGTAAATAAGGATTATAGTTTTTTAGAAAATGCGAAAGAGGTTGTTTTTCCAATCATGCCAACATTTCCAATGCTATGGGCTATCAGTATAAATCAATATGAAATGAATGATAATTCTAACGCACATTTTGAATTATTAAAACTCCTCAGTTTTTGTAAGTATTCTTATGATAATTATAAATCTTTTCTTAAAGAACTGATTAATAAAAATGGGTTCGTAAACATTTCTCAATACATGGGTAGTTTTTACCAAATCGTAAAAGCAGGTTTAAAAAATAATACTGACGAATTCTTAAGAAAATTATATTTTATTGTTCCATCTGATGGAGCAGATTATAGACATTTAGAAAGTTTATGTATAAACCAAATTCAGCAAGATGAGGATATTTACATTTCAGATATTAAAAGGTTTCCACTATATAAAACTGAAAACAGAGGCTATATGGTTATTGATGAAGATTTTTATAAAAAGAAAATTTATAAAGGTTCTTTATTTTCACTACGAAATGATACTTCGCTTGCCAAAGGAATAACTTTTGAAGATTATAAAAATGATATTTCAAAAAAATGTTTTGAAGATATTTTATTTAAAGGAATAGCTAAACAATTAATTAGAAGTAAAGATGATATTTTTCATTTTGATAATAATTCAAAATTAGGCGAACCTGATTTATATTATAGAAATGGTAATAATATATTTCTAATAGAATTTAAAGATTACTTATTTCCTGATAAAATTACTAAAAGTTCAAACTTTAGTGAGTATGAAAAATATATTAACGAACGACTTGTTAGTTCTGATAAAAATAGAAGTAAAGGTGTTTCTCAACTTGCAAAAAATATATCAAATTTGTTTTCTTTAAAATATAAATTTGATGAAGAAGTAAATAAGTTAATTAGGAATAATGAAATAATTGAAATTCATCCAATTATTATTCATACTGATTTTATGTTTTCTATTCCAGGACTTAACGAGTATTTGAATTGCATTTTTAAACTAAAACTACAAGAAGAAAAATGTATTAAAATTGGAATTAATTGTGTGACATTAGTTAACCTTGATGTGCTGTATGATTTAGCTTTAAGAGGAGGAGATTTTATGGAGTTACTTAAATTAATTAAAATATACTATAATAAAATAACTCTTAAACGTGTAGAATACATGCAATTCAGAAGCTCGGATTCGTTATTATCTTCAACAATAGGTTTTGATGAGATGTATAAAACTAAATTTAAAAATGAAATGATTGAAAGTAATAAGTTAAGCGATAATAATAGAACTAAAAGAATGAATTCAATAAGTGGAATTTCTGACAAAGAACTTCAAGAAATATTATAGAATAATTTTATTCGCCATATTTATGCCTGTTTTTGCTACGAATATTTGCATGAGCCTCCGCTACCGAAGAACCTTTACTTCCACTTTCTTCAAAAAGTTTTACACGGTTGTAAAAACTGTTTATTTCTTCTTGTGTATAGCGGCTAGTATGTTGAGTTAAAATTTGCAATACAGCGTCTAGCTGATGTTCGTTGGCTTCATCTACTAGTTTATGAATTTGTTGGTGTATAGCTGAAGTATTCATGATTATTATTTGCAGATGTAAATTACAAAAAGAAAAAATATTAAATTAAAAAATTAAAACAAAAATATTATGAGTTATATAATTGTGGATGTTGAGGCTGATGGTCCAATACCACATAAATATTCGATGGTGAGTTTTGGAGCAGTTGTTTTAGAGCCTTCACTTAGCAAAACATTTTATGGAAAAGTAAAACCGATTTCGGAAGAATGGATTCCCGAAGCTTTAGCAGTAAGTGGAATTACAAGAGAGGAGCATAAAGGTTATGATGAACCAATAAGTGTGATGAATGATTTTGCAAAATGGCTGTCTGAGAATTCTAAAAACAGACCAATTTTTATAAGTGATAATCCAGCATTTGATTGGCAGTGGATAAATTGGTATTTCCATACGTACATTGGCAAAAACCCTTTTGGTTTTTCGGCAAGGCGCATTGGCGATTTGTATTGTGGTATGAAAATGGATGCAGGTTTAAACAGCGAATGGAAAAAACTATTTCGCAAAACAGCGCATGACCACAATCCAGTAAACGATGCAAAAGGCAATGCAGAGGCTTTGCTAGCAATGAAAGAAATGGGATTGAAGATACCAACACAATGATGAAGCTATAGACTTGATGGCAAAAAATTATTTATCTCCATCAGTCAAATTAAAGAATGCTTTTACAAATTGTTCTCTAAGTTTATTTTTTTTATGTACTAATAATACTGCATGTAGGCTACCACTTTCTGTTTCTA
Organism: Ferruginibacter sp.; assembly: GCA_031429575.1. GTDB lineage: Bacteria > Bacteroidota > Bacteroidia > Chitinophagales > Chitinophagaceae > Ferruginibacter. The sequence goes on along the minus strand of JANOZW010000234.1, from coordinate 1,557 downwards.
AAAAATCAGAAATTTGAACAATTTGTGCTGAGTCATGTGTGTAGTATTCAAACCAACTTTTAAATTTTTTAAACCGTGCATTTCCTTTTCCATCTGATGGGTCACAAATATAAACAACAGCATTTATTTGAGAAATTAAAAATTCGCCAACAATATCAATAACTGTATCAGCAATTCGTTTATCAGTTCCTTTTGGCTTAAGGATTGTATTTTTAAGTTGAATATCAAATGAAAATATTTTTGGAGCAAGTTCAGGGTATTCTAAAAAATACTCCCCATAAGGAGTGAAATAACAAAAATATTCAAACCCATTATCGGTAGTAAATGAATAATTATATGGTTTTGATATATTGTATTTATACGGTTGCGAACTTATAGCCATATTTTTCAGTTAGTTCTCTAAAAGATATTCCCTTTTGAATTGCTTCACGAATAAATTTTTGGTCATAAAGCATTTTCTGTACCATTTCAGCTTTTGTCATAGGTACAGCTTTTCCTACTTTTTTAGAAGTAGATTTTTTGGGAGATATAATTACTGTTTCCATATCAAATTATTTAATGCAATTTACAAAAATTAAAACAAAATAAAACACAAAGTTGCTTCATTGCAACAAATTGAAAATAAACGATAATATGAGCAAATTAAAATTAACAGGAAAACAAATAAGAGCTATTGGGTACGATGAAGGGCCAGTAGTAAGTGTGGCTATGCATACCATGGGTACGCATTTTAAACACAGCACCGAAGCAGAAGCTTTACAAATATTAGCAGATGTATTGGCTGCGCCAGAAAATTATTTAGCAGATGATATACTTGGTAAAATAGCCGAAAAATTGGTGGAAGAAGTGTATGAAGAAACAGCGGAAATTCCTTTAAATGAAAAAGGAATAGACTACAATGTATTTGGTGCAAAACATATTGAAGAAGGCGCATTAAAGCAAATGGAGATAGCGGCAAAATTGCCAGTAGCCGTTGCAGGTGCGTTGATGCCAGATGCGCATCAAGGCTATGGATTGCCTATTGGTGGTGTGCTAGCAACAAACAATGCCATTATACCTTACGCTGTAGGTGTAGATATTGGTTGCCGTATGTGCCTAAGTATTTTTGCCATAGAGCCAAGCGAATTGAAAAAACGTGAAGCGTATTTTCAACGAGAGTTGGTAGCAAATACATTGTTTGGTGCAGGCCGAGAGTTTGCAGAAAAAACCGAGCATGAAGTTTTGGATAGAAAAGAATTTAGCGAAATAAGCATGCTAAAAATATTGCAACAAAAAGCGGTAAGGCAATTAGGCTCTAGCGGTAGTGGAAATCATTTTGTGGAATTTGGTAAAATAGAAGTAACCGATGCAAACAATCCGATGGGTGTACCAGTGGGTGAGTATGTAGGCTTGCTTACACACAGTGGTAGCCGTGGTTTGGGAGCAAATATTGCCAACCATTACACACAAATAGCTATGCAAACTACGCCTTTGCCAAAAGAAGCAAAACATTTGGCTTGGCTAGATTTAGATACCGAAGCAGGTAATGAGTATTGGCTAGCCATGAACCTTGCAGGC
>JANOZW010000233.1:0-6701 GCA_031429575.1 Ferruginibacter sp. | reverse complement strand
TTAAAAAGTCAGCTCCTGTAGTAAAGCAAATAGTGCTTACATAATTGTAAGCATTCATCAATACTTTTTGTAACCCCTCAATTAAAATTGGGTGGTCATCTACTATTGCAATATTTATTTTTTCTTTATTTATCGACATTTAGTTCAATATTTATTGTGGTACCTTCACCTTTAGACGAAACTATTTCTATCTGTCCATTTAAATAGAAAACCCTATTTTTCACATTTATTAAGCCAATGCCATTATTCTCTTTATCAGCCTGATTAAATCCTTTACCATTATCTTCTATTGTGATATAAAATACTTTTTCATTTTGGCTGCATTGAACCATAATTTTGCTGGCATCTGCATGTCGAATGGCGTTTGTGACGAGTTCCTGCACAATACGGTAAATGGCAACCTGCATAGCTTCTGAAATATCTTTGCCAATATTAAATACCTGAAAATCGAATGTAGTTTTTTCTGATAGAAGGGATTCGCAGATATCTTTAAGGGCAACTTCTAATCCCGAATTTAATAATGTTTCTGGCATCATATTGCGAGCAATTCTGCGAAGTTCGTTTACAGAATTATCCAACTGATTGATAATTTTTGGCAACTCTTCGGTAAAAATAGTTTCATTATTACTAAAGGAGATTCTTGACAAGTTAATTTTAACAGATGCCAACATTCCTCCGAGGCCGTCATGCAAATCTCTTGCTATTCTATTGCGTTCCCTTTCTTCACTTTCTAATAATGTTTGAGTAAGTTGTAGTTGTTGCTGTTGTTGTACATCTTTAATATATTGTTTATGGTTTACATCCTTTTGTAATGCAAGTTTTTTAATGTTGGTGTAGTACTTCCACATAAGTATAGTAGTAATTAGTAAAAAAAAACCAGTCACTCCAAGTATCCAATTCAAAAGTCTGTTAGTCTTAGATTGTAAGTTGGCTTTATTTTTTTCATTACCTAAAACGGCAATTTTTTTCTGATTTTCCGCAGTATTAAACTTCAGTTCTAATTCATTAATGGTATTTTTAAGTCTATCTTTATATATGCTATCGCTTAAAATGCTGTATTTTTTTTCCCATTCATAAGCAATTTTCATATCGCCAAGTCCTGCATAGGTTTCAGCCATCCCTTTATATACTTGTAGTGCATTGTTTGAAAGAGCTGTCATTTCTTTTTGGTCAATTAAATAAAGTAGTACTTGTTTCGCTTTTAAAAAATCCTTTTTATTAAAATACAAATAAAATTTTTGAAGCCATAAACGAAGTTCATTATATCTTATATTTAATTTTTTTGATAAAGCTATTCCTTTTTCAATACTAACCAACGATTCATTGTAAAATCCCTTAACATTGAAATACATTCCCTCAGATGCATAATAATCAATAAAATATTTTGAATCAGGAAAGGGTAGAAGTAAATTTTTTGCACTGCCTAAGTGTCCTTTTGCCTCTTCCGTTTCATTAAGTAAAATGCTAACTTCTGCAGCAGTTATGTAAATCACTATTATTTGATCAAAGGGTGTATTTACTTTTTTAAGTATTTCAATAGCTGTGTTACAATACTCTCTCGCTTTGCCATTTTGCCCCATATTTTTAAAAGTAAGCCCTAAATCAAAAAAACATTTCCCCAAATAAATACTGTCGCCTGCCTGCCGAGCGTAAGGAATTGATTTGTTCAACAAAATATCTGCAAAAGCTTTGTTGTCATCTTTTAGTTGTTTCATTACACCATAGTTATGCCATATTTTAGCCTTGTAAGTATTAGCATCTTTGCTATCAAAATTTCTAAGTGCCGAATCTCCCATCATATAATAAATTTCTGCTTGCTCAATATTATTTACATATGCAAGGTTTGCTTTATAGTAAAAATATATGGCATTTAAAAATGAGTCTTTTTTTGCAAATATTTTTCCTTTATCTAGATATTCTTTGGCTATGGTGGTATCCTTCCTATACCAACTTTCACATAGCAAGAAGCTTGCATTTGCTTTTTCATTGTATGAGCTCTTTAAACTTAAAATTGCATTGAGACTATCTTGGTATTGCTCAGTATTAATGAGGAGCTGAGCTTTTGCAACCAAAAAAGTAAGTTGATAAAGAATTACAAATAGTATCATTTTTATTTTGATCATAATTAAAGATAAAGTACAAACCAATGTTTTAATAAAAAAATATTAATATACCTGAAAACCATTAGAAATAATAACCTGATAAGTACTAACTGTATAAAAGTAATAAGAGCCTAATTTTATAATATATTAAAATGATATATAATTATTTGTAATTGGCTTTTAAAAAACGTGTCTAGCACTATAAATACATGTATAATAGTGTAAGAATATTATAAAGCAATAATTTTTCGGGAAAAGTGTTAGCTGTATTTGATGTTTATATAAATAGTAAAATAGATTTTTTTAATACGCTATTTTTCACTTTTTACTAAAAAACTGTTTTTTAGTAAAAGTTCATATGTTTTTATAAGTCGTATATAGCCATAAATAAGCTATTGGTATTTTTTTTATTCATGGTATTTATTTTTATTTCAAATTTAGTTCTTACAATTAAATATTAGAAAAACTTGTTTTGATTATTTAGTATTCTCAAAGTGTTAAATGATATCATAAGATGAAAATAGATATGATTTATTATCTTAAGTTAATTTTTTTCTACCAACAAGAAATTATTTTCGTCTCAAACAAAAAACTTTATAACTGTATAATAATAGAATAATTTTCTAAAAATAAAAATAGCAAACATGAAAAGAACAGTAATTATGTTGGTATTAGCAACAACTACATTTATTTGTAAGGCACAAAAAGGACTTGGGTATGAGAAAGGAGACAAGCTGTTAAATATTGGAGTGGGTGTAAACTCCTACTATAGTAGTGGTTTCCCTATTGGGGCTTCATTTGAAGTTGGGATTACAGATGCAATAAGCGTTGGTGGAAATGTAGATTATCTAAGCAGTAAATATAATTACGGCTCAGGATTTAATGCCAAGTTTACAACTATTTATTTTGGTGCAAGAGGGTCATATCATTTTAATGAAATACTAAATGTAAATAACGAAAAAATAGATTTATATGCGGGAGCGACATTAGGTTATAGAAGCTTTTCTTTTAAAGACAATTTTACAGGAACGAATTTAAGCGGCAGTTATGGTAGTGGTGTATTTTTTGGAGGTTACGCAGGTGGCAAGTATTATTTCAGTGATAATATTGGGGCTTTTGCAGAACTGGGTGCTACGGGTTCTACTAATGTAAGATTAGGTATTGGCTTTAAGTTTTAATAACTGTTACAATTAGTCTATCATCAATATAAATTATAATTATGAAAAGTAAAATACATTTGATATCATTAGTAATGGCGGCTGCATTTATTTTTTCTGCATGTAAAAAAGATTCTCCCAATGATACACCTACTCAGCCTGGCATTTCTAAAAGAGTTGTAAAATATGAAATAACAGGAAACTACACCGGTAAGTTATTTGTAGCTTTTACCACAGCTACTGGCGGCACTGATAATGCTACTATTAATGCACTTCCTTGGACAAAAGAAATTACTTATAATAATACCGTAGGAGGTGTTGGTTTTTCGGGCAATACAGTTGTAGGGCAGCCAGGTATAGCAGGCCAATCGGCTATTGTAAAAGTTTATTCTGGCGGTAATGTTGTTATTACAGAGTCTCCATCTATTGCCAATGCAACAGGTATAATTAATCTACCAGGTACTGCTTACGTATTCCCATAAAAGTTTATTGGTATCCGCATCACTTTAAGGCAATATGTAAATTTGAAAAATGACTTCTCGCATTTTCAAAATCCATGAAAACCATTTTTTTAATAAACTAAATAAAAATAAAATGAGGCGTTTCTTCTTATGTTTAGTTGCATCTACTTTATTTTCTTGTATTGCGTATGCGCAAACCACTTTTTTTGTAGATGCTAGTAAAGTTGATAATAATGGAGTAGGTACAAGTTGGACTACTGCAAAAAGAGATTTGCAAAGTGCTATTAATTTAGCACAAGTAGGGGATGCTGTATGGGTAAAAGCAGGAATATACAAACCTACGGTATTGCCTGTACCTTCACTTAGTAGCGATAGGGATAAAGCATTTTTGTTGAAATCTGGCGTGAGTATTTTTGGAGGGTTTACAGGTACAGAAACTTCTATTTATGCACGAAATTCGCAAATAAATCCTTCTATTTTAAGTGGCGATATTGGTGTTGCAAATGATAATACAGATAATTGCTATCATGTAGTACTCGATTTGGATGCTGCTTTTACAGATACATTGGACGGCTTTACCATTACACAAGGCAATGCAAATGGAACTAGTATTGAATCAATTTTTGGGTTTAATATTAAACAATTTGCTGGTGGTGGTATAGTAAATTCCAATTCTAGTAGACTAATACAGCATTGTAATATTGTTGAAAATAGGGCAGGAAATAATGTTGAAGGGTATGGCGCTGGTATCTATAGTGAAACAGGTTTTAATTTTTATGTTGGATGTAATTTTAATAGAAACATACATAATATTAATGGGACGCTTAACAATGGTGGGGCAATGTATATCGAATCTACGATTGGAGTAAGAGTGGAAAATTGTGCGTTTAGTGAAAATGAAGCGGGTTCAGGAGCTGGTTTGTATATTATGAACAGCTCCCCTGTGATAAATTTTTGCACTTTCACAAAAAATGTAGCGGTGTATGAGGGTGCAGGCATTTATTATTCATCAACTTCAAGGGGTATATTGGATGCATCAATATTATGGAATAATACTACAGCTAATTTAACAGATGCAAATAGAGAAGAAATTTTTAGTGCCAACACAAATATTTCTGATCAAGTGTATATAACAAAATGTTTGGTTAGAGATGCTACGGGTAGTCCTTTAAGTGTGCAAAATACAATTGTGCTCAGCTTCATAATTAATAACAACCCTTTATTTATAAATTCCAACGATCTTAATGGAGTTGACAATATATTTTTGACTACAGATGATGGCTTACAATTATCTTGTAATTCTCCTGCAATTGGATTGGATTTAACTCCCATTTTATATACTGATATTCTAGGCTCTCCTCGAAGTTTTCCAATTGACTTGGGAGCTTACGAAAGTGGGCATTTAGACATTGCTAGAGCTAATTTACCAACGGCAGATTTTACAGTTGTTCAATTACTTCAAAATCCAAATGGCATTTCGCATTATTCAGACTGTAATAATGAAGTATTGGCAATACAAACAGGTGGTAGTTATAATTTGAGTAATATGGTTACATCTACAGTTTGGATTGAACCTACACAACCAAGACAGTTTGTAAAAAGACATTATGAGATAACGCCAATTTCAAATGCTACATCATCAACAGGAAGGGTTACATTGTATTTTAAGCAATCTGAATTTGATGCATACAATAATCAAGTACCTGCACCTGCTTTAAAATTACCAATAAATAGTAGTGATATAATACGGAAACAAAATTTAGTAATAGAGAAACGGGGTGGTATCAGTAATGATTTTTCAGGGCTACCTTATTCATATACTGGTACTGTAACCAATATAGACCCAGTGGATGCAAATATTGTATGGAATGCAGTTGCTGCCAGATGGGAAGTAAGTTTTGATGTAACTGGGTTTAGTGGTTTTTTTGTGAAAACACAAGCTAGTGTTTTACCGCTTCGTTTATTAAGTTTTAGTGCTGTAGTTGATGGTAATTGTACAAAAATACAATGGCAAACAGCTGATGAAATAAATACAAAATTATTTGAAATAGAAAGAAGTAGTAGTAATGTGTTTGATAAAATAAATAGTACTCCAGCATTGGGAAGCGGCAATAATTTTTATAGTTATAATGATTGTAAGCAATTTGACGGAAGAATGTATTATCGTTTAAAAATAATAGATGCAGACGGAAGTTTTAGTTATAGCCAAATTATTAGTGTGCAGAATAAAACAAGTGTGAGTGTAAATGTGTTTCCTAATCCTACAAATGATTTTATTACCATTAATATTTATAATACTCGTTTGCTAAATACAAATATGCATGTAGTAGATACTAAAGGCACTACACTGATACATCAAAAACTAAATGATTTTACTATGCAAATAAATATAAAGGAATTTGCTACAGGAGTATATATTATTCGATTTGATGATGGAACAAATTATAGGATCATAAAAAATAAATAATAGAATTTAGTTTGTAAATATTTATACTGTATCGTAATATTAAAAAGAAACAAAAAATGCCAAAAATATTATCTTATAAAATAGGAAAACGAATTTTACTATTTTTAGTAATAAATGTTTGTTTATACGTAATAGCATGTTTTGTTCTTATTTATTGGCCAATACCTATAAAAATGAATGTTGAAAATTATGATTACAGTTCATTAAAGAAAAAATCAGTTCAATCTTTTTTAGAAGAAAAGACTAATATTAAAACAAGAGATAATTACGAGATTTTTAGCAGGGCTTTTCAAAGTAAAAATACAAATGTTATCATTTTAATTCATGGTTCAGGAGCGGAGGGTAGATATTTGAGAACTTTAGGAAAATCGTTAGCAGATTCAAACTTTGCTACTGTACTTATACCGGATTTAAGGGGGCATGGTGAAAACCAAGGAGCCAGAGGAGATATTGACTTTATAGGACAACTCGAAAATGATGTAGAAGACCTGATTGAATTTAGTAAAAAACAATT
>JANOZW010000232.1:0-7683 GCA_031429575.1 Ferruginibacter sp. | reverse complement strand
TCATTCTCTCGTACACAAACTGGTGGCTGATTATTTCTTAAAAAAACCTTCAGAAAATCATACAATAGTGGCTCATTTAGATTATGACAAACTAAACAATAGGGCTAGTAATTTAAAATGGATGACGCATGAAGAAAATGTGATACACCAAAGGAGTAGCCCATATGTAATTGCCGACAAGGAAAATAGGAGAGAAAGGGCAAGTAAGACTAGTAAACTTACTGTAACAAAGGTAATGCTACTTAAAAAATTACTAAACGAAGGCAAGCCAGTAAAAGCACTGGTAAAACAATTTAAGGTATCTGATATGCAGATTTACAGAATAAAAAGTGGCGAAAACTGGGGAGATGTTCCTGCTGCGAAATAAATAAATTTGGCTCAATTAAATTCTGCCTATACATTTGCACTGTAAACAACAACATGTACACAACAACTTTACATCATCATCATTGCAATACTTGCCCTCAGGCTAGGTGTTAATGATATATGTAAACTACAAAATATTTCAAAACCCCGTCTGAGTAACAGATGGGGTTTTTGTTTATAATTATATTCCCACTTTTACTCAGGCACGAAACAAAAAAAATGAATACATTAAAAATTGCCATTCAAAAAAGTGGCAGACTGAGTGAAAAATCATTAGAACTTTTAAAAGAATGTGGCATAAAATTGCCCAATGGCGATAGAAAGTTGATAACGGCGGCGGCAAACTTTCCAATAGAAGTATTGTTTTTAAGAGACGATGATATTCCGCAGTATGTGGAGCAAGGCGTAGCAGATATTGGTATATTAGGCGAAAATGAAGTATGGGAAAAAGATAAAGATGTACTTACAGTAGAAAATTTGGGTTTTGCCAGTTGCAAACTCTCTCTTGCTATACCTAAAGATGAAAAATATACAGGCTTATCTTTTTTCAATAATAAAAAAGTAGCTACAAGCTACCCTAAAATTTTACAAAAATATTTTACAGAAAATAATATTATTGTAGAGATTGAAGAAATAGGTGGTAGTGTAGAAATAGCTCCTGGTATAGGTTTGGCGGATGGTATTTTTGATATTGTGAGTACTGGTAGTACACTTTTGATGAATGGATTGAAAGAAGTAGAGGTAGTAAAAATAAGCAAAGCGGTACTGATAGCCAACAAAAAATTGAATGCAGATAAACAAGCCATTCTGGATAAATTATTGTTTAGAATAAAAGCAGTACAAGCATCTTCAGAAAATAAATATATTTTATTGAATGCACCGAACACAGCTATAGCAGCTATTTCAGCGTTATTGCCTGGTGCAAAATCACCCACTGTTTTACCATTGGCTGAAGAAGGCTGGAGTAGCATACATTCCGTAGTTAAAGAAGATGAGTTTTGGGAAGTGATAGACAAATTGAAAGGATTGGGTGCAGAAGGGATTTTGGTGATACCGATTGAGAAGATGATTATGTAAGTGAGTATCTCTTAACCAATCAATATTGTCAAGCTGAGCTTGTCGAAGCTGGGGCTATTTCGAAAAGGATCTTCTAGCAAAAATACACCCGCCTTCGACAAGCTCAGGCTGACATTAAAATAATCAAACGATAAAATATTACAAATGCAAAAAATATTATTACCTGAAAAGCAAGATTGGAAAAAATTAATTGAAAGACCAACAGCAGAAAAAGCATCATTAACAGAATTAGTGAATACTGTTTTTGAAGAAGTAAAACTAAACGGTGATAAAGCTGTTTTGCAGTATTGCAAAACATTTGACAAAGTAGAATTGACAAATTTAATGGTGAGTGAAGCAGATATTAATAATGCAGCATCGCAATTATCCGATGAATTGAAAGCGGCTATACAACTAGCAAAAAATAATATTAGCAAATTTCACGAAGCACAAAAGCAACCTGAAGAGAAAATAGAAACAACAAAGGGTGTTTTTTGCTGGCGAGAAAACAGGGCAATAGAAACAGTTGGTATTTATATTCCAGGGGGAAGCGCTCCCCTATTTTCTACTGCGCTTATGCTTGGAGTGCCTGCTGTACTAGTAGGCTGCAAAGAAATAATTTTGTGCACTCCACCAAACAGTGAAGGAAAAATAAACCCTGCCATACTGTACACCGCAGCATTGGTGGGCATTACGAAAATATATAGTGTGGGTGGCATACAAGCCATTGCCGCCATGACTTATGGTACAGAAACAATTTCTAGCGTAAATAAAATATTTGGTCCTGGTAACCAATATGTAACAGCTGCAAAACAAATGGCACAGAATTTTGGTGTAGCTATTGATATGCCTGCAGGACCAAGTGAAGTGTTGGTGATAGCAGATGAAAGTTGCAATCCTGTATTTGTTGCTGCGGATTTATTATCGCAGGCTGAGCATGGAGCAGATAGCCAAGTGATTTTATTAAGCAATAATGAGAAGGTTATTAAGGAAACACTTTTAGAAATTACAAAACAACTAGGTGCATTGCCAAGAAAAGAAATAGCAACAAAAGCAATTGAAAATAGCAAAGCAATTTTATTGAATGACATTGATGAATGTATTGCGCTTAGCAATTTGTATGCACCTGAGCATTTAATTATTGCAACTGAAAATGCTCAAGATTTGATTGTACAAATAACAAATGCAGGTTCTATATTTTTAGGTAATTACAGTTGTGAATCTGTTGGTGATTATGCTAGTGGCACCAACCATACATTGCCAACAAATGGTTATGCACGAAATTATAGTGGTGTATCACTTGATAGTTTTGTAAAGAAAATAACGGTGCAACAAGTGAGTAAAGAAGGATTACATAATATTGGCCCATCGGTAGAGTTAATGGCAGAGGCAGAGGGATTGTGGGCACATAAGAATGCTGTGACAGTGAGATTAGACAAAAGATTTTAGATATTAGAAATAAGACAAAGAAAACATTACTTCTTCTTTAACCGTCGATGGGGCTTAAAGCCGCCATCGGGGTTTTCGAAGATTATAAAACTCGAGAAACCCCGTCAGCGGTTGACAACCCTGACGGCGGTTTATCACAAATTGTAAACCAAAAATGTTCAACTTAGAAAAATTAGTACGAAAAAATATACTTGCATTGCTACCATACTCAAGCGCAAGAGACGAATACAAAGGAAAAGCTGCCATTTTTTTAGATGCCAATGAAAATCCTTTTGGAAAATTGAACCGCTACCCTGACCCAAGGCAATTGGAACTAAAAAAGAAATTGAGTGAAATAAAAGATATACCAACAGATAATATTTTTGTAGGAAATGGCAGCGATGAAGTGATAGATTTGGCTTACAGAATATTTTGTGAACCTGGCAAAGACAAAGCGCTAACTTTTACCCCCACGTATGGTATGTATGATGTAAGTGCAGGTATAAACGATGTGGAGTTGATAAAAATTCCACTTACAAATAATTTTCAAATTGATTTTAATACAACAGAAAATTATTTGAAAGATGAAAATTTGAAATTGATTTTTATTTGTTCGCCCAATAACCCAACTGGAAATAATCTTAATAATATTGAAAAAATAATCGAAAAATTTAACGGCATAGTTTTTATAGATGAAGCCTATATTGATTTTAGTGAGGCGGAATCTTTCATAAAAAAGATAGCGCAATATCCAAATATTATTATTTCGCAAACATTTAGCAAAGCATGGGGCTTAGCAGCAGCAAGGGTTGGCACGGCTTATGCGAGTGATGCTATCATTGCATTGTACAACAAAGTAAAACCGCCATATAATGTGAGTAAGCTTAATCAAGATGAGGGATTGAAAACACTTTTGGTTGTAGATAGTTTTGAAAAAAATAAAAATATAATTTTACAAGAAAGAAAAAAACTAATAGAGAATTTATCTTCTTTATCAATTGTAAAAAAGATATATCCAAGCGATGCTAATTTTATTTTAGTAGAAGTAGATGATGCAAACACTTTGTATGAAACGTTGGTAGCAGAGAAAGTAATAACAAGAAATAGAAATAGTGTGGTGAAGAATTGTTTGCGAATAACGGTCGGGAGTGAGGAGGAGAATGAAAAGCTGATCGAAGCATTAAAAGCCCCCTCTATCTCCCCCGAAGGGGGAAGAAATTCAGAAGATTAAGTTGAGGATTAAGTAGAAGAATAAATCGATAATAAAAGAACTAAAAACTAAACTTTAAAGTAAATTAATAACTCCAAAAAATTACAGACTTCCAAGTCCTCCTTCGGAAGATTTAGGAAGCTAAATAAAAAATGAAAAAAGTATTATTCATAGACAGAGACGGCACATTGGTAATAGAACCTCCAATAGATTTTCAATTAGACAGTTTAGAAAAACTAGAGTACTACCCTGCCATATTTCAATGGTTAAGTCGCATTGCAGGAGAAATGGATTATGAATTGGTAATGGTTACCAACCAAGATGGATTGGGTACTGCCTCTTTTCCTGAAGAAACATTTTGGCCTGCGCAAAATAAAATTATAGAAGCATTTAAAAATGAAGGCGTAGTTTTTAAAGAGATTTTAATAGATAAATCTTTTCCTACGGATAATGCGCCTACACGCAAACCCGCTACAGGGATGCTTACACATTACATAAAGGGAAACTACGACCTTGCAAACTCTTATGTAATTGGCGATAGAATGACGGATGTACAATTGGCAAAGAACTTAGGTTGTAAAGCCATTTATATATCAACAGAAAAAACAGATAAGGCGGTTTTGTGTACGACAAGTTGGGCGGATATTTATTCTTTCTTAAAAGCAGAACCAAGAAAGGCAACCGTAATTAGAAAAACAAATGAGACCAATATTGAAGTAACGGTAAACTTAGATGGAACAGGCAAAAGTGCATTAAATACTGGACTTGGCTTTTTTGACCATATGCTAGAGCAAATAGCCAAGCATGGTAACATGGATTTGTTTGTTACAGTAAAAGGTGATTTACATATAGATGAACACCATACGATAGAAGATGTTGCGATAACTTTAGGTGAAACATTTTTGCAGGCATTGGGTAGTAAAAAAGGAATAGAACGTTATGGATTTTTATTACCTATGGATGATTGCTTAGCGCAAGTGGGCATTGACTTTGGGGGAAGACAATGGTTGGTGTGGGATGCAACTTTTACAAGAGAAAAAACTGGTGAAATGCCTACAGAAATGTTTATGCATTTTTTTAAATCATTTAGCGATCATGCAAAATGTAATTTGAATATAAAAGCAGAAGGCGAAAATGAGCATCACAAAATAGAAGCAATTTTTAAAGCATTTGCAAAAGCAATAAAAATGGCAGTAAACAAAACAAACAATTTTAGTATTCCAAGTACAAAAGGAACTTTATGATAGCTATTATAAAATACAATGCTGGCAATATTACTTCTGTACAAAATGCATTGAATAGATTGGGTTATGAATCTATTATTACAGATGAGGAAGAAGAAATACGTAATGCAGACAAAGTTATTTTTCCTGGTGTAGGTGAAGCGAGTACGGCTATGCAATATTTACAAGAAAGAAAATTGGATACTTTAATTAAATCACTTACGCAACCTGTGCTAGGCATTTGTTTAGGGCAACAATTGATGTGTAGTTTTAGTGAAGAAAAAAATACAAATTGTTTAGGTATTTTTAATGCTACTGTAAAATTATTTCCACCATTAGAACTAGTACCGCATATGGGATGGAATAATGTAGAAAGTAGTAACAATACGCTTTTTGAAGGAATTACAGCAGAAGATAATTTTTATTTTGTACATAGTTATTATGCTACCATTTGCGAAAGTACGATTGCTACATGCAATTATATTTTACCATTTAGTGCTGCTATGCAAAAGAATAATTTTTATGCAACACAATTTCATCCAGAAAAATCGGCTGAAGTGGGGGAAAGGCTTTTGAGGAATTTTTTGGAAGTAAACCACTAAGAATTTAAACCACTAAGGCACTAAGATTACTAAGTTATCACTAAGAATTGCTAAGTGTCTTTGTATTTTTCTTAGTGCCTTAGTGGTGAAAAAAATATTATAAAAATGAGAATAATACCTGCCATAGACATCATAAACGGAAAAGCAGTAAGGCTTACTAAAGGTGATTATAGTACAGAAAAAGTATACAATGAAAGTCCATTGGAAGTAGCGAAGGCTTTTGAAGCAAGTGGCATACAATATTTACACTTAGTGGATTTAGATGGCGCAAAATCGCAGCATATCGTAAACAGCAAAGTGCTATATGATATTGCCACAAAAACAAATTTAAAAATAGATTTTGGTGGTGGTTTGAAAACAGACCAAGATGTGGAAGTAGCATTTGATTGTGGTGCTTCGCAAATTACAGGTGGGAGTACTGCTGCAAAGAACCCTACCCTATTTTTAGAATGGCTTGAACGCTTTGGTACAGAAAAAATAATTTTAGGTGCAGATTGCTTAAACAGAAAAATAGCCACACAAGGCTGGCAAGAAAATTCTGAACTGGATATTATTGATTTCATTAGCAACTTTGAAAAGAAAGGAATAAAATATGTAGTATGCACAGACATCAGTAAAGACGGGATGTTGCAAGGCACATCAAACGATTTGTATCAAGAAATTTTGAATAAAAGTAAAATTTGTTTAATTGCGAGTGGCGGCATATCTAGCATGGCAGATATTGAAGCTGTAAAACAAATTGGATGCGAAGGGGTAATTATTGGTAAAGCCATTTATGAAAATAGAATTAGTTTAAAAGAACTCAGCACACTATGTTAAAGAAAAGAATCATCCCTTGTTTGGATATAAAAGATGGGCGCACCGTAAAGGGAATAAACTTTGTGGATATACGTGATGCGGGCGACCCCATAGAATTGGCAAAAAAATATGTGCAAGAAGGAGCTGATGAATTGGTATTTTTAGACATTACCGCCACACAAGAAAAAAGAAAAACGCTAGCAAGTTTGGTAGAAAAAATTGCCAAAGAAATAAATATTCCGTTTACAGTTGGTGGTGGAATAAATACAGTAGAAGATGCCATTGCCATTATAAAAGCAGGAGCAGATAAAGTGAGTATTAATTCTTCTGCAGTTAAAAACCCACAATTGATTACTAAGATTGCCAACCAATTTGGTAGCCAAGCAGTAGTAGTTGCTGTAGATACGAAATATGAAAACGACCAATGGTTTGTATATGTAAGTGGCGGTAAAATACCTACAGGATTAAAAACCATTGATTGGGCAAAACAAGCTGTAGCTTTGGGTGCGGGGGAAATATTATTAACATCCATGAATAATGATGGAACTAAGAATGGTTTTGCCATAGACATTACAAATGCGGTGAGTGGAGTTGTAAATGTACCAATTATTGCATCAGGTGGTGCAGGTAAGCGTGAACATTTTAAAGCAGTATTTGAGCAAACAAAAGCTACAGGAGCATTGGCTGCAAGTGTTTTTCATTTTGGAGAAATACCGATACCTGTGTTGAAAAAATATTTGAAAGAAGAGAATATTGCTGTCAGGTAAAAATTTAACCACTTAGAAACAGAGATAAAAAAGATTTGAATTTATAAAATGCGAAGCATTTTTTCTTCCCGCCTTGCATTTAAAAGAGAAAAGAAAATTTTTTACAATAAATAAAAAAACGCCTTACCGGCTTCTAGGCAAGAAAAAAAAATATTAAAATGAATATAGATTTTAAAAAAGGAAATGGCTTAGTCCCTGTAATTGTACAAGATTACACGAGCTTACAAGTACTC
>JANOZW010000231.1:0-5746 GCA_031429575.1 Ferruginibacter sp. | reverse complement strand
GCTACTTTTGCTTACACCATCGTCATTTTTTTCATTTACATACAATTCTTTTGCTTTGTTATAATATTCTTCACTCTTTTTAAAATCTCCTTTTATATAATATTCCTCACCTAAATCGTAAAACCCTTCGGCAGCTATTTTATCTTCTTTTTTTCTAAACCCTTCTTTTATTTTTTTAGATGCCTTCTGTATATTTTGGGTGTTTGAGCTGGCTTGGGCATAGATTGTATTACCATGCAGCAATGTGATGATAACAAAAAGTATAAATATCGTAGCGTTTATTTTCAATCCTCTTTATATTAAAAAACAAAGTAACCCATTTTTTAGCTATTTCTATTCTATTTCACCAAGTGAAAATGCCATTTTACCAAGTGCACTCCAAAATCAGTTTTTTGCAAGATTACCTTCACAGTATAAAATTATTAATTATGAAAAAAATAACCTTTGCATTGTTTCTTCTTGCATCATTAAACGTACAAGCACAGTTAGCGAAAGATAATCTTCACACGCCATTTAAAGCATCATCAAAAGTAGTAGAGAAAGGTTTCACAGCTCAACATAAAAAAGTAAAACTCTACTATATAAAGGCAAAGCCATCTTTGGCAAAAGCGTATGAAGGTATGGGTACATATTTGCCTTTGGAAAAAGCTTTTTTAGCCAATAAAGTAAAGGTAGAAGAAATTTCAAATGGCGGAACGGTGAATACATTATCCTTTACCA
Organism: Ferruginibacter sp.; assembly: GCA_031429575.1. Taxonomy (GTDB): domain Bacteria; phylum Bacteroidota; class Bacteroidia; order Chitinophagales; family Chitinophagaceae; genus Ferruginibacter. The sequence goes on along the minus strand of JANOZW010000231.1, from coordinate 5,026 downwards.
ATCTATCGAAGGATACCATTATTATTGGTATGGGCGATATTGTAAAAGGTGGTAAACAAGATAGGGTAGTGGAAAAAGATACCTTGTTATATCCAAATGCAAAAATGCAATTGCCAGTGTATTGTGTAGAGCATGGTAGGTGGAGTGGTGGAAGTAACGACGGTAATGTGAGTAATAGAACAAATAATAGACTGAGTAATGGAGCAGCAAGAAATTTCAATGTGAGTGCTGCATTTACAACTTACCACAGCCAAATAAATAATAAAGTACGTAAAAGTATGGTAAAAGAAAAAAGCCAAACCCAAGTATGGAGTAAAGTAGCAGAAATAAATACAGCTAATAGTACCAATACAAGCACGGGTACTTATACTGCGGTAACACAGAATGCACGATACACAGCTGATTTGAAAGAGTACATAACTAGTTTTGAAAATGAAATAAAATCTGATTCTACTATTGTGGGTTTATTGGCTGTAACAGGCGATAAAATTATTGGTTGTGATATTTATGCTTCTCCAAAAATGTTTAAAGCCAATGCGCACAATTTGCTGAACTCTTATGTGTCTGAGGCATTGCAAGATGGAAAAGAAGTAACCATTGCTGATGAGGAAGTGTATAACTACTTAGATAAATTATTAGACAATGAAGAAAAGCAAGATGCGTATTTAAAAGACAATGGAAGAAGCTTAAAGGTAAATGGTAAAAAAATTAAGATAACGGCATTTGATAAGTAAAACATATTCATTGTAGTACTTTAAAATTAAATGCTGCACATTAAATAAATTAAATAACAATAAAAATTATTATCATGAAAAAAGTAAAATGTTCTTTAACCTTAATTATTATTTGCTCATTTTCGTTTTTAGGTATAGCAGGTACAATTTACTATACTAAAGCCTTGGTTGATTTTGATGCGTATGAAAAACTTGGTAAAGAAGTAAAGAAACACCGAAAAGAAAGATTGGTAAGTGTAGATGAGTTTTTACAAATGAGTAAGGAAAAAAATACAATTATTTTAGATACTCGATCTCAAAAAATGTATTATGGTAAGCATGTTAAAGGTGCCCTTCATTTAGATTTTACTGATTTTACTGCGGATAATTTGAGTCGTTTGATTCCTAATTATAATACTCGAATTTTAATTTACTGTAACAATAATTTTGAAGCAGAGCCTATTTATTTTGTAACAAAGTCAGTACCTCTTAAAAGGTTACCCAATAATCAAATATCATCTTCGGCCCCGTTAACATTAGCATTAAACATTCCCACCTACATTAATTTATATGGATATGGCTATAAAAATGTGTACGAGTTAAATGAGTTGGTGAATACAAGTTTTGATAAAAGGATTTTTTTTGAAGGGAATGCTGTAGTAAAAGTAAAATGACTGATAAAAAAGCTTTTATAAATTATCATACTCATACAAAGGGTCTATGTGGGTACCTGGCTCCATTTCACAAACAGTTTTTATGATGCCATCATTTAGACCATATACCCAGCCATGCAAGTGTGGTCGTTGGTCTTCTTTCCATGCTTTTTGTATGATAGATGTTTTAGCTAGGTTAAAGATTTGTTCTGTAACATTTATTTCGGTAAGCTTATTTACCCTTTCTTCTTCTGTTGCTAGATTATCTATTTCATCTCTATGCAAGCGATATACATCTTTAATATTTTTTAACCAATGATTAATGATACCATAGTGATGCTGATTCATGGCGGCTTTTATACCGCCGCATCCATAATGGCCACAAACAATTACATGTTTTACTTTTAACACTTCCACGGCATATTGCAATACACTCAGTAAGTTAATATCAGTATTTACCACAAGGTTGGCAATGTTTCTATGTACAAAAATTTCGCCAGGTTGTGTGCCTGTAATTCTATCTGCAGGCACACGACTATCACTACAGCCTATCCATAAAAACTCTGGTAATTGCTGTGTGGCAAGGCTTGTAAAAAAAGTTGGGTCATTTTTTTGTTGTTCTTCTGCCCAATCTTTATTTGCTTTTAATAATTTTTCGTACGATGGCATTCAGTTAATTTTTGTTGAAGTAATATAGAATTCTTTTGCTGCTTTTTGTAAATTGACGATAAAGATAAATGTATAAAAAGAATAAAGCCAATTTGAATTCAAATTGGCTTTATTAACACTTGGGAAAACTACCTAGTTTTAATTTAATGTTTTAAATCTGCTACAGAAAATGAAGGATTTTTATCATCACGTATATACATTACATCGTCATAAAATTCAACTTTTCCAGTTTCTATGTTGTACATGGCACCTACTATTCCTATTTGTCCACTCTCTACCATTTGCTCCAAAATAAAACTACGCTCTATAATATTTTTTACACTACGTTTTACATTTATGGTTGCTACATTTTCTACAAAAATATCATTTTTAGAAGTACGTTCTGTAGTAGTTTCTTTTTCTTGATAAACCGCAGGTTGTAATTTTGCTAATAACTCCGTCAAGTTTCCCATTTCTACATGATCGCAAGCTCCTTTTACTGCACCGCATTTGCTATGGCCAAGCACCACAATAATTTTTGAGCCAGCAACCTTGCAAGCAAATTCCATACTGCCCAAAATATCAGTATTTACAATATTGCCAGCTATTCTTACAGAAAAAACATCTCCTAATCCTTGGTCAAAAATTAGCTCTGCCGAGGTTCTACTATCAATACAACTTAGTATGGTTGCAAAAGGCCATTGCCCATCTCGGGTTGCATTTACTTGCTCTAACAAATCACGTTGCGCCTTTAAGTTATTTATAAATCTGTTGTTGCCTTCTTGTAATATTTCCAAAGCCATTCTTGGGGTAACATTTGCTTGTGTTTCTTTTGTGTGTGTTTTCATTTTTTTAATTATTTTTTAATGGTAAATTATTAAATACTATTATTTGAAATTGATTTCTATTTGTTTGCTCCAATGTTTGAGCCATAAAACCTAGTTCTACTTTTATGTTTTTGTTTAAAACATATCCCATTCCGGCATACAATCTATTCCTGTCGAAAATTGTGGCTTTGCCATGTAGAAATATTTCATTATAAGCTGATGCATAGAGTGTATTTCTTATCATTGTTTTATTATTCAAAGGAATATTTAAAGATACAAAATACCGAAACCTCATTTGAAAATCATTGGGTAAAAAACGCTCTTCTATTCTATATCTATGCTGTATAAAAACCCTGTTAAAATTTTGCTTTGTAATAAACTGCTGATAAATTCGGTGCTCAACTACAGCAATCTTATCTGTAGCATTTGCCAAATATTTTTCAGTATGTATAAACCCATAACCCAATAAAATATTGTTATTATTTTCTGTAAGGTTATAACCAATACCTGTTCTTAGCAGCAACTGATTTAGGTCGCCAACAAAATTGTAATTTCTATATTGTACTTCGTTATGCCAGTTCCATTTTTTATTTATTTTTTGATTGCCAAAATAAGTAAACCAATTACCCACATCTGTTTTTTGTGCAAATGATACACTACATAAAGCAAACAATAAAATAGTACAGACAAATTTTAAGAGTTTTATCATATTCTTTTTTATAATTACGATAAATCTAATTTGTTACTTAATTAATAGTTTTTAATTTGGCATGCAAGCTAAATTTCTAAACCTCTAAACTCCTTCATTGTAGCCTAACAGAAGCGTACTAAATACTAACGATTAATATCTCATACTTCTGCAACAAATTGAATTTGCTCTACTACAATATTTTTTGTTTTTGCATTTATTTCAAAGTCTTTAATAACTTCTAACACATCGTAAGCTACTGCTTTTGATTTTGAGTAATCAATAATCACTTTGGAATTACTTGGAATTTTATCCAATGTGTCTATGATGCTTGCCTTATTAAAAAAAGAAACTTCTTGGGCTAATTCTATAAGATGTACTTGTCTATCTCCTTCCAATGTTTCAACATCTTTCATGTGATGCGAATTTCTATAACTATGGCGTAGTGTATAAAAAATGCCAAATAATATCCCGACTGTTATTCCTTTTAATAAATCGGTTGCCAATATTGCAATTACTGTCATCGTAAATGGAACAAATTGCTCCCAGCCTAGTTTATACATATCTACAAATAAAGAGGGCTTTGCTAGTTTATAACCTACCATCAATAAAATAGCAGCAAGGCTTGCAAGTGGTATCATATTCATTAAACTTGCTAATGTTATAGCACTTATCAGTAAAAAGAAGCCATGTAAAATTGCAGATAATTTTGTTTTTGCACCAAAATTAATATTAGCAGAACTACGAACAATTACTTGCGTTATTGGTAAGCCCCCAATTAATCCTGATATGATATTACCAATACCTTGTGCTTTCAATTCTCTATTTGTAGGAGTAATTCTTCTATCTGGGTCTAACTTATCAGTAGCTTCTACACACAATAAAGTTTCTAAACTTCCTACGATGGCAATAATAAATGCTACTTTATATACTCCGAAGGTTTTTAAGGCAGTAAAATTGGGGAAGGTAAATTGCCCAAAAAATTCATGTAAAGAATGTGGAACTGGTAATGAAACCAATTGCTTAGCAGTTAAACTAAAATTTAATATTCCATTTTGATAAAAATAATTCATTAAAATACCTAAAGCTACTACTACCAGTGGGCCTTGAATAATTTGAAAGATTTTATGTTTTTTCATCAATACCTTATCCCAAAAAATAAGTATTGCTAATGAAATTGCTCCAATAAGAACCGCTCCTGCGGTAATATAGTTTATTGATTCAAATATTTCCGAAATAGTATTCTGACCATCTGCTTGAAAAAACTCATCATCACCCATTGCATCTTTATCCCACCCTAATGCATGCGGAATTTGTTTTAGAATAATTAAGAGTCCAATACCCGTAAGCATTCCTTTTATAACAGCGGTAGGAAAAAAATAAGCAATAAAACCTGCTTTTAAAAAACCAAATGCCAATTGAATAATACCGGACAATACAACAGCCATTAAAAACACATCCCAGGAACCAAGCGAAGCAATAGAGGAAAAAACAATA
>JANOZW010000230.1:0-3719 GCA_031429575.1 Ferruginibacter sp. | reverse complement strand
CTTTTTTTGAAAACCATTTGCAAGAACAACTAAATTTCCTTCATCAAAAAAGCAAAATATTCTAAAAATATCATTCCCACTTTGTACCCTTATTTCAAAAAGTTTATCGGTTCCCTCTAAATATTTAAGATAAGTGTCAGGAACTTTATCAATGAGTTCAAGCAAATCAAACGTCCAAACAATTTTATCTTTTACTTTTTGTCTTTGTTTTACAAAAAAGTCAGTAAAATAATGTTTGTAAAAAATAATTGTCCTTATTTTTTGATTTCCATTCAAGTTGTAAAGATAAGAAAGTTGTCTAAATGTACAACTATTGTTATTTATTAAAAGAAATTTTCTACCCTATCCTAACAATGGTTTCCAAAACAACAATAATTTTTTATTGAATTTCAATACATTACAAGCCTTCAATAAAAAAACCTCTCTTTTCCCTTGCATTTACAGCATTTTTTACACTACTTTTGCACCTCATTAAAAAAAGCTGTGGGGATAGCCACGGTTTCACTTAAAAAAATAAACAATGAGCAAATTACATTTCACCACCAAACATGCTAACGAGGCTACCGTTACACACAACTGGTACGTTGTGGATGGTACTAATCAAACCGTGGGTCGCATGTGTGCCAAAATTGCCGCTATACTTAGAGGTAAAAACAAGGCATACTACACCCCACACGTAGATTGCGGAGATTATATTATTGTTACTAACTGCGAAAAAGTAGTTTTTACAGGTAACAAAATGGATCAAAAAGAGTATTTAACTTTTAGTGGCTACCCAGGTGGTCAAAAAGGCGAAAAAGCAAAAAACCTATTGGCTCGTCGCCCAGAGGTAGTAATAGAAAGAGCTGTAAAAGGCATGCTTCCTAAAAATCGCTTAGGCCGCCAGATGTACAAAAAACTATTTGTATATGCAGGTACGGAGCATCCACACGGTGCACAACAGCCAAAAGATTTAAACTTTAATCGTAAATAATAAAGGACGACGGACGACAGACCACGGACCTCAAAACCCGTAACCCTGAAACCCGAAACCCACAACTATAAAAAAAATGGAAAAGCAAAAAAACGCAGTAGGTCGCAGAAAAGCAGCTGTAACAAGAGTTTTCCTTAGCAAAGGAGAAGGTGCTATTACAGTAAACGGAAAAGACTACAAAACTTATTTCCCGCTTATTTACTTACAAAACCAAGTGGAAGCTCCACTTAGGTCTATCGAATCTATCGATAAATACAATATCGTAATCAATGCAACTGGTGGTGGTGTAAAAGGCCAAGCGGAAGCAGCAAAATTAGGTATTGCTCGTGCATTACTTGAAGTAAGTGCTGATTACCGTCCTATTTTCAAAGCAGCTGGTTTCTTAACACGTGACTCTAGAGTAGTAGAGCGTAAAAAACCAGGAAAGAAAAAAGCAAGAAAATCATTCCAGTTCAGCAAACGTTAATAAGCCCCCTAAATCCCCCTCAGGGGGACTTGTGGACTTCATAATATTAGTACAATTTTTCAAAAAACATAGACTTCAAAAGCCCTCCTGTGGAGGGTTTGGGAGGCTCTTTAAAACACAACAATGGAAAATACTTCCTTACAACAACAGCTACTAGAAGCAGGCGTACACTTTGGTCACTTAAAGAAAAAGTGGAACCCAAAAATGCTTCCTTACATTTTTGCAGAAAAGAAAGGTATTCACATCATAGACCTTAACAAAACAGTAGAAGGCTTACAAGAAGCTGCTGCTGCACTTAAAGCGGTAGCTCGTAGTGGTAAAAAGATCATGTTTGTAGCTACTAAAAAGCAAGCAAAAGAAATTGTACAAGAAAGCGCAAAGCGTGTAAACATGCCTTTTGTAACAGAGCGTTGGTTAGGTGGAATGCTTACCAATTTTAATACCGTTCGTAAGAGCGTAAAGAAAATGCAGAGCATCGAAAAAATGCTTGGCGATGGTAGTGCAGAAAACTTAAACAAAAAAGAAAGACTAGAGCTTACTCGTGAGAAAGATAAAATGGAAAAAGTATTGGGTGGTATTGCAAATATCAGCCGTGTACCTTCTGCGTTATTTATGGTTGATATCGGGCATGAGCATATTGCGCTTGCAGAAGCAAAGCGTTTAAACATTACTACTTTCGGAATGGTAGATACCAATTCTGATCCCAACAAAGTTGATTTTGCAATACCTGCAAACGACGATGCTACAAAATCTATTGCTATTATTGTAAACTACATTACCGCAGCTATTGCTGAAGGTTTGGCAGATCGTCAAAATAACAAAGATGATGAAAATGCTGATGAAAACGAAGAAAGCGCAGAAGCAAAAGCAGCTCGTTTTGAAAGCAAGCAAGATGGTGCTGATGATAGAAGACGTGGTGGTGGTAGAGGACCAGGTGGACCAGGCGGCGCTCCAAAACGTAGAGTAGCAGGCCCAGGCCAAGGTGGTAGAAGACCAGCAGGCGGTGGTGGTGGTAAATAATTTGCCCCCTAAATCCCCCGAAGGGGGACTTTACGTGGAGATTGAAACGATTGATTAATTAGTTTTTTATTGTCCAAACAAAAACAATAGCTATGGTCATCATCGTTGTGTCACTCACTTGTAAGGCATACCATTATTGAACAAAAAAAATATTTTAAAACATTAAAAATAAAAACGCTCTTCGAATCGTGAGACGCTAAAGTCTCCCCTTCGGGGAGGTTTGGAGGGGCTATTATATTATGAGTGCAACAATAACAGCAGCAGATATAAATAAATTACGCCAAGCCACAGGTGCTGGTATGATGGATTGTCGCAAGGCGCTTACAGAAAGCAACGGCGATTTTGAAGGAGCTATCGATTGGCTTCGCAAACAAGGGCAAAAAGTAGCCGCAAAACGTAGCGATCGTGAAGCGAAAGAAGGCGTTGTAATTGCTATGACAACTGCAGATAAAAAAGCAGGTATTGTACTTTGTATTAGTTGCGAAACTGATTTCGTAAGTAAAAATGCAGATTTCGTAGCATTTGCACAAGGTATAGCTGATGCAGCTATTGCTAACAATGTAAAGAGTGCAGAAGAACTAGGCAACGTAGAAATAAACGGTGCTAAAGTATCGGACATGATAAACGATAAGCTAGCAGCTATCGGCGAAAAAATAGAAATACAAAAATTCGAAAGAGTAGAAGCTCCTTTCGTAGCAAGCTACATACATGGTGCATATCGCATGGGTGTGCTTGTAGGTATGACACACGAAGCAGCAGAAGCTGGCAAAGATGTGGCTATGCAAATTGCTGCTATGAACCCATTGGCAATAGATGAGTCTGCAATAGACCCAGCTACGATAGCTCGTGAAAAAGAAATAATCATAGAGTTAATAAAAGCTGAAGGTAAACCAGCAGAAATGGCGGAGAAAATATCGGTAGGGAAATTAAATAAATTTTTAAAAGATAATACGTTGCTTGCACAACCATTTGTAAAAGATAATGGAAAATCTGTAGCGGAATATTTAAAAACAACCAACGAAGATCTTAAACTTACAGAGTTTAAGAGAGTAGCGCTTGGTTAATTTTATACAATAATTTTTTAATAATAGTGCCTCGATTTTTTCGAGGCATTTTTATTGTGCGCCATGCATGCCATTGTTCTTTAAAGTTAAAGTCTTGAGCAGGCCATCTAACGGGAACTGTTAATCCAAAGCAAGGGTGTTAGCCGTGAGGTTAAATCTGAAGGAAGCTGCGGATAAAGTTGTGAGTTGACGAACA
>JANOZW010000229.1:0-9072 GCA_031429575.1 Ferruginibacter sp. | reverse complement strand
AATTGTTTTTTTGCTTTTTCGAGGTTGTAGTCTAATACCCAATAATCCATATCTAGATTTCCCTTTAGCCCTGCATATTTTTCTGAAAAATGTACATATTTACCAATATATGGAATGATGCAATAATTATTTATCGAATTTTTTACTGTCCATGTATAAATGGTATTTCCATTACCGAATGATTTTTTTTCTGTAAGTCTGCCATTGCCAACTGCCACCAAACTATCTGGTACAATCATGCGAAGTGTAGCACCACTATCAGGTTTATCGCTTTGTATATCTTTGCAAGGATACCACACGCTTGCACCAAGGCCTTGGCAAGCTACGCTCATCCATGGGTTATTGTTTTTGTCTTTTTTCCAAATCCACCCACCATCCCATGGGGCACGTATGGCTTCTCTTGGCTTTCCATGAAAATAAAAGGTAAGCAAACGAATGCCTGGTTTTATTTTATACATGAGGTTGGAAGATGTATCTCTATATATGAGCCAATACACATTGTTTTCTCTTGTAAATGTAAAATGGCTGTCGCCTTCTTTTACACTATCAAGTATCATGGGTTGTTGCAAATCTATCTGCATCATTTTTGCACCTTGGTCAAAAAATTGCATATCGCATTTTCCTACAATAGTTTTGGCTGTATAATCAGGTTGTACGGTAATATCATAATGCAATACATCCCATTGTTGGCGATAAATGCCATTGCTACCACGTAGTGTATCTGCACGTGTGAAGAGCGTTTTATTGGGGCTTAGTTGTGCTACAGAAAATTTTGTACCAACTACAAAACACAGTAGGGGAAGCAAATATTTTTTTGAAAGAAACATAGTTCGTAATTTAAACATCTAATTTAAGCAGTTTAATGCAAGTGAAAGTATAAATTTGATGATTGGTTGGGGGGTATCCACTAATGGCACTATTGAACACGAATAAAAAATATTAGTGGAAATTCGTGCATTCGTGGCTAAAAAAAATATTATTAGTTGATGAATTTTTTTAAAAAATATAAGTTGCCACGAATGCACGAATGTAAAATTTGCCTTTGTTTATTGGTTTCATTGTGGCTCATTTCCTGTAGTAGCCATTCTCATCCCGATAAAAAAATATTTAAGTACAACGAAATAACTGGCATAGCATCTTTAGATCCTGCATTTGCAAAAAACCAATCTATTATGTGGGCCATACATCAGTTGTACAATACATTGATAGAAGTGGACGGCAATATGCAGCTGAAACCATCGCTAGCAAAGACTTGGGCATTTTCGTCAGACAATAAAACCATTATCTTTCATTTGCGCAACGATGTATATTTTCAAGATGATGCCTGCTTTGCAAATGGTAAAGGACGTAAACTAGGTGCGGCTGATGTGGCTTTTAGTTTTAATAGAATTATAGATAAAAATACCGCAAGCCCTGGGGCATGGATTTTTAATAATAGGGTTGATTCTGTTTCTCCTTTTAATGCCATTGATGATTCTACTTTTCAACTAAAATTGCAAAATTCTTTTCAACCAATCATTGGTATATTGAGTATGCAGTATTGTTCTATTGTTCCGCATGAAGCAGTAGAAAAATACGGGAGTGATTTTCGTAGACATCCTGTAGGTACAGGAGCGTTTGCATATGTAGCGTGGGAAGAAGGGCAGGCGCTTGTGTTGAAAAAGAATGACCATTATTTTGAAAAAGATGCAGAAGGTAAAACGCTTCCATATTTAGATGGTATAAAAGTAAATTTTTACGATAGCAAGGCTACTGAGTTTTTAGAGTTTCAGCAAAACAGATTGGATTTTATAAATGATATTGATGCGTCTTTTAAAGATGAATTGCTTACTAAAACGGGCAACTTAAAAAAGGAATGGAATAATACCATTGAGTTGCAAAAACATGCTTACCTCAATATTGAATATTTTGGCATATTAGCAGATACGGCAAATCCTTTATTAAAAAATTCGCCATTAAAATTATTGAAAATACGGCAAGCTATTAACTATGGTATTGATAGAAAAAAGATGATGTTGTATTTGCGTAATTCTATTGGTACAGCTGCAGAGAGCGGCTTTGTGCCACAAGGCTTACCATCTTTTGATGCAGAAAAAGTAAAAGGTTATCATTACGATCCTGCTAAAGCAAAAACACTTTTAAAAGAAGCAGGCTTTGCAGATGGAAAAAATTTACCAGAAATAAAATTGCTCACCATTCCTATTTACGCTAACCTTGCCAGCTATGTGGCAAACGAACTCAAACAAATAGGTATAAATGTAAAAGTAGAAGCCATACAAAAAAGTTTATTGTTGGAGCAAACAAGTAAATCGCAAGCCTTATTTTTTAGAGGCAGTTGGATAGCCGATTATCCTGATGCAGAAAATTACCTCAGTGTTTTTTACAGCAAAAACCCTGCGCCACCTAATTATACAAGATTTAAAAGTGAAGCGTTTGATAAGTTGTATGAGCAAGCTTTATCACAAACCAATGATAGTTTGCGGTATAATTTGTATCGAAACATGGATAGGATAATTATTGACAATGCCCCTGTAGTGCCACTTTGGTATGATATGGTTATACATTTGGTACATAAAAATGTGCATGGTTTTGAAACCAATAGTTTGAATATGCTGGAGCTGCGGTACACAAAAAAAGATTGATGCTAAAAAATATAACATCAATCTTTAAAATTATTTTATCAAGCTTGTTGAAAATTTATTTTTCCTTATTCCTCATCATCCGCATCTTTTACAATAAGTGTAAGCAAGCCTGCTACAATCATGGAAATACCGCCAAGCACAATGGTATTTAGCGTATTGGCATGAAAAACTTTCATGGTAAAAAATCCCAAAATACTTGCTGCTACAATTTGTGGTATTACAATAAAAAAATTGAATACGCCCATAAAATAGCCCATTTTATTTGCCGGTAGCGCATTGGATAACATGGCATAAGGCATAGATAAAATACTTGCCCAAGCTATTCCAACCATGCCCATAGAAATAATAATTAATGTTGGGTTTGTAATAAAATAAATAGATATTAAACCGAGCCCGCCAATAAGTAAACAAATCATGTGGGTTATTTTTCTATTTGTACGGAATGCAATTAGTGGAATAATAAATGCAAAAATAGCTGCCACACCATTACGTACAGATGAGCATACACTTAGCCAATCAGCTCCATCATTATATTCCTTTTGCACCCTTTTAAGTTCTACTTTTTGCTCGGTCGTAGTTGCTGTATTTAAACTATCTGCAAATTTATTTGCTAGGTTTACAGAAATGGTAACAGGGTTTTGATTGCTACGATATTTATGCACTTCATCTATATCTACTTGCAATGACGATAATTCTTTTATGGCTTTTTTATCTTTTAAAGTATCTAAAGTTGATTTTATATTTTGCTCCATAGTTGTAACCAATGCTTGATCTACCTTCATGTTGTACTTATTAGCCGTTACAGCATTTGTAGAATATATCCACATGGCAAACAATGCAAACCAAGTAAAAAATTGAACAACCGCCAATTGTTTCATTGTGGTTGGCATTTTTAAAATACCGCCAAATGTTTCTTTTAATCCATCTTTAAAAGTAGTTTCTTTTTTTTCTTTTTTAAATGCTTCTAAACTTTCTGGTGGAAATTCTTTGGTAGTAAATACAGTGTATAATACTGCACCTAAAAAAGCAATACCACCAAAGTAAAAAGAGTATTTTACAGAATCTGGAATATGGCCTGCTGCTGCGGTATTGCTAATATTAAACCAATTGGTAAATACCCAAGGTAACAATGCGGCTATTACAGAACCTACGCCAATAAAAAAACTTTGCATGGCAAAACCACTTGTGCGTTGTTTTGCATTTAACTTGTCGCCTACAAAAGCCCTGAATGGCTCCATAGAAATATTAATAGACGCATCTAAAATCCACAACATACCACCTGCCATCCACAAGGCAGATGAGTTGGGCATTACAAACAATGCTAACGTAGCCAACACCGCACCAATAAAAAAATAAGGGCGCCTTCTACCCCAATACGGATGCCAGGTTCTATCGCTTAAATAACCGATAATTGGTTGTACCAAAAGCCCTGTAAGTGGGGCTGCTATCCATAAAATGGGTATATCATCTTTGTTGGCACCAAGGGTTTCAAATATTCTGCTCACATTAGAGTTTTGTAACTCAAACCCAAACTGAATACCTAAAAACCCAAAACTCATATTAAATATTTGCCAAAAACTCATTTTAGGTTTTAGGGAGTTGGCAGTAGTAGGTGTATCTACAAAATTATTTGATGAAGCCATAGCAAGCAATTCGTTTTAATAAAAAAATATAAGACTGTACAATTTATATAAAATAAAATTAAAAAGGAAACATTTATTGAAAGGCAGACAACGGACGACGGACAACTGACCACAGACCACAAACGACGCTTGCAACTTTTCAACAATATTCAACAACTTTCAACCTTGAACCTTCAACTTTATAAACTACCTCCCATTCCCCTCTATCATTGCTTTCAAATCATCATTTAAAGTGTCTTGCTTCATCAAATCTTCTAAAGAAATATGCATTCTGTAATTCCATACATGGTTAGGATTTGCAGGTACATTTATGCGTTCATCAGCTGGGTTTTCTAATCTGATATCTCCGTTAAGTGCGAGTATATCTTGCATTAAAAATATGCTCCACATAGCGGGAGATTGTAAATGCTTTTCAATAATTTTTTTACAAACCCATGGCTCGCAGTAATTCGGAGCTGTGCCATATTCTTGCAAAATATTATTGTAAAATGATTGTGTTGTTTCCCTGTTTTCTTCCCACCACAAGCGCATGGGGCTCATGTCGTGTGTAGCAGGCATTACGATAGATTCGTATTTTGCCTTTGCCGTATCTGAATACGCAGATGCACTGTCTTTGGGCATTTGCTGCACTTGCAAAGAAAGGATATTCAAGTTTTTCAACACTTCATCTGTAAAGTCTGGTACCATACCCAAGTCTTCTGCACACAAAAGCATATCCGTACTCTCCGTCATCATTTGCAATTTTATTTCACCCTCATGCTTCCATAAATCATTTTGCATTACAAAGAAATATTTGTGGTATAATTTGTCTAACAAACTTTTTTCGTTGCCCGATAACCACTTGTACGAAGGTATTTGGTGCATGTTTATTCTAAAATGATACCCTTGCTCATCTTTAAATAAAAGTACATTGCATATTAAATCAAACAAGCCTTGCTGCCATTTAATATTGTCTGGGTTATTTATAAAATAGGTTTCTATTTTCCGTTGGTCATTAAATTCATTTTTAAATTGGCCATTGCTAAAGAAAATATCTTTTACATGCGCCGTATAATTACCAAATTTTTCATGCAAAATATCATCTGTAATAAATGGTTGGCAAAATCTATATTCATCAAAATGTAAACCTACATGGTTAAATTCATCTCTGTTCATGGGGATGGCAGGTACAAATCTACCCATGGTGCCTTCCACTTGGTTTGTAGGAATACTCCATATTCTAAAAATACCAAGTACATGGTCTATTCTTACTGCATCAAAATAAGTTTGTAAATGTTGCATTCTTTTTCTAAACCATGCATAACCATCCTTAGCCATTTCGCTAAAATTGTATGTTGGGAAACTCCAGTTTTGTCCGCTGCCGCTAAAGGCATCTGGCGGTGCACCTGCTTGCATGCCCATTACAAATAGGTTTGTATATTCCCATGTATCTGCGCTATGCCTACCTACACCTATGGGTAAGTCTGCTTTTAGTATAACCGATTTTTTATGCGCATATGCAATGGCATTTTCTAATTGTACATGCAAGTTAAATTGCACAAAATACCAAAATAATACCGCATCATAATTAGCACTACCAGCTTTTGAAAATGCAGCAATCTTTTCTCTATCATACTCTGCATATTCTCCCCATTGTGAAAAGTCTGGCGTTTTATAGGTATCTCTCAATACACAAAAAGCCGCAAAGGGAACAAGCCAATTGTTATGTGCTTCAAAAAAACTTGTCCATGCTTTTGTGCTGGTAAATGTGTTTTTCTCTTTTTCAAAAATTCTTTTTAGTACAGCAATTTTTAAATCCAATACGCCACTATGGTCAGAATATGTAAGCGCATTTAATCTGTCAATTTCGTTGGCTTCTTCTTTTGTGATGGCTGTTTTAGATGCAAGTGCCATGGCATTTACATTTAAAAACTTTGGGTGTAGTCCAAAAGATGTAATGGCAGAGTAGGGGTAAGAATCTTTATCGGTATAAGCGCCTGTGGTATCATTTATGGGTAATAATTGTATCAACTTTAAACCTACACTTGCTGCATAGTCCACCAACAAATTTAAATCGGTAAACTCGCCTGTGCCCCACCCATGGTTGGTTCTTAAGCTAAACACTGGCACATTTATACCTGCGCCTTTCCATGCATAATTGGTAAAGGCATGGTTTAGATGAATGATGGAAATGTTTTCATTATTATCAAGTTCGCTTATTATGTGATTTACACCCGGTTCATATTCTACAATGGTATTTTTATCCGTATCGTAAATGCCTATTTTAAATTCTATTGGAAATTGTTCATCGCTTAAATCTAATGCTATGGCGCTTTTAGCATTATTTTCTTTTTTGAATAATAATGGATTTTTATCATCAAAAGTATTCATTTTTTTTGCACTACCAGTAAGGCAAACAAATTTATTTTCTTGCAAAAATGGACTCTCTATTTCAAAAATATGTGTAGCTTTTTTATCAGTATTGGCGGCTGCTTTTTTATGATTGATAGGTTTAAAAACTTTTGCAAAAGGCTTGGTTCTATTTAAGCCAATAAATTGTTTGTATGGAAAATTTTCGTGAATGATATTAAAACCTTTGCAATCGTAATTTTTTAAATCCATGCTACCATTGGCTAACAAATCATAGCTATGTTGCCATTCGCCTTTCTTTAATAAAACATCATACTCGAAAGTATGGTCTCCAATTTTTGTATCTACAAATAGGCTACCATGCCAAAGGTTTTTATCGTAATAACTTAAACGAAATGTTTTCGATTCATCTGTTGAACTTTGTTTATAAATAACATCAATATTTTCTCCACTTTTAGTGCCATATTTTATAAAAAAATTTATGTACATACGCTTTGTCTTTTTTTTGCAATTTAGGTAATTTAGTTATCTAGTTAAAAAACAAATATATTTCCGTAATTTGACTTTCTAAATATAATCCTCATGAAATTTTCTAACAATACTACAGCCGTAATTTTTACCTTTATATTTATCGTAACTGCATTTGCCGCTACCGTTCCAAATAAAGAACTGCCACCCAAATTTAAAAACCTAAAAGTGCTTCCAAAAAATATTAGCGAAGCGGCATTGGATAAAATAATGGATGATTTTAATGATGCCCTTGGTGTAAGCTGCGATTATTGCCATGCCAAAAGCGACAAAGCGGATGAATTAATATTTGCCAGCGATACTAAACCTGAGAAAAGTGCCGCTAGAAAAATGATGCTAATGACCTACGAAATAAACATAAAACATTTTGGTGGAACCAAGGATAGAATTCAGCCGCAAACCATAAAATGTATTACTTGTCATCACCAAAAGCCTTATCCTGAAACAGATTCAACCGAAAATAAAAAATAAAAAAGAGCGATAACCTTTCGGCTACCGCTCAGGTAATGAGAACCCTAAACTTACTTTCTAATTATTTTCTTAATTAGTTTTTCTGTGCCAGTATTTATTTCTAGTAAATAACTTCCTGCGGCTATTTTTTCAAGGTCTTTTAATACAATTATATTGTCGCCTTTTTGTATGGCGATTTTTCTATTTAAAACTTCTTTACCATCAAAGGAAATGATTCTGCATTGTATTACTTTATCTTCTTTAGCACTAAATGTAATTTTTATATTGCTTTCAAACGGACTAGGATACACACTAAAATTATCGTTGGCTGTTTCTTTTAATTTTAATGCAATAATTTTAGAGTAATAGCTTTTACCATCAAAATCCACAGACTTTAATCGATAATAAACGATGCTAGCACCAGTAGTTATTGGGTCTGTAAAGTTGTAATAATTGGTAGATGCTGTACTACCATTACCAGCCACATTTCCTCTATTAGAAAAACGAATACCATCTTCACTTCTTTCAATTTCAAAATGATCGTTGTTTAATTCGTTTTCGGTAGTCCAATATAACATGCCATCGTTGTTTTGCAATTTGGCAGTAAATAATGAAAGTGTAACAGGTGTTGTGCCTCCATTTGGACCAATGATGGCTGTTCCATCATCTGTAAATACATCTCCAGCTTGAGATGCGGCTGTAATTCTTGCAGTGTTGGTAACACTGCCAGGTATTAATTGAGCTTGTACTTTAAAACTTAGGTTGTAGGTAGAAGCTGATGGCAACTCACCACCCGATGTAGGTGTTGCAGTATTGCCTATATAAAATTTTACATAATGTCTTGTACCATTTACTGCTTTAAAGCCTAAATCATCGCCACCCGCATCACTTGGAAAAACAGGGCCTACAACACCAGGTGCATTGGTAATTTTTAATGAGTTGGCTACATATGTTACGTTTGTAGGGAGAGAGTCCACCACAAAAGTATTGTATGCTACACCTAGTCCGATGTTGGTACCAGATAATGTATAAGTGAGTACTTCATTGCTTTCCACAAGACCATTATTTGATGCATCTGTTACCGCTTTATCAAGGGTAATGGTAGGTTCTTTCATTTTTATAGCAAATGCAAATACACTTGGAAAATATTGATCTGCCTCTGTACCAAATTCAATATCTACAGTGGTAGCGTTTGGCAAAATACCATAACCAGTACCTACTTGCAATTCATCAATATCAATGCCCATTTGGTTTGTATAATTCGGATTTTTAGTAGTAATAAAAGTTCCATTTTTAGAAATACTTCCATTCCAAAAATTGGTAATGGGGTTTACTGTATTACTTACTGGTACTGTATTTATTTTTATGTAATCGCCTGCAGGATTACCAGTAGTTGCACCAAGGCTAGCATCTCCTTCCCATACCATGGTGCTCATTACTGCATCGCTAAGTACAAGCGG
>JANOZW010000228.1:0-26248 GCA_031429575.1 Ferruginibacter sp. | reverse complement strand
TGCTATGAACGCTGGTAAAATTGTAGGAATGGAAGTATGCGGTGCGGTAAAATTACAAGACTGCTGGGACTTTGTAAATACATCAGAAAGAACCAAAATACCAATAATGCCATTGGAAAATGTTTGTTACAGAAGAGATATAATGGCAGTGCATAATATGGTAAAGCAAGGTATGTTTGGAGAGCTACTACATTTGCAAGGTGGCTATCAGCATGACTTACGAGGTGTATTGTTTAACGATGGAGTTACACCATACAATAGTGGTGCAGAATTTGGTAAAAATGCGTACAGCGAAGCAAAATGGCGAACACAACATTATGTAGATAGAAATGGAGAAAACTATCCAACCCATAGCCTCGGCCCTGTGGGTACCATGATAGATTTGCAAAGAGGAAATTGTTTAACAACATTATCGTCTATTGCTACTAAAACAAGGGGTTTAAATCGGTACATAAAAGAACACCCAAAAGGAGGCGCCAACCATCCTAATGCAAATACAAAATTTAAACAAGGCGATATTGTAACCACACAATTGCAAACAGCAAATGGCGAAACAATAATACTTACTTTAGATACTTGCTCACCACGCCCTTACAACTTAGGGTTTAGGGTACAAGGTACAAATGGTATTTGGCAAGATCATCATGCAGGAGAAATAGAAAGAGGGATGATACATATTGATAAAGTAAGTGAAAAGCATGTGTGGGATACACCTGAAAAATTATTAAAAGCAAACGATCATCCGCTATGGCAAAAGTTTGAGAAAGATGCAGAAAACTCTGGGCATGGTGGTATGGACTTTTTTGTGGACAATGCATTTATTGAATGTATTAAACGCAATGCTCCTTTTCCACTCGATGTGTATGACTTGGCTACATGGTATGCTATTACACCGCTAAGCGAAAAATCTATAAAAGAAAATGGTGCTATGCAAAAAGTACCTGATTTTACTAGGGGTAAATGGAAAATTAGAAAATCTATTTTTGGAATAGGTAATGAGTATTAGGGAAAAAGATAGACGTAAAATAAATTAAAATGGGTTAAAATGTTTTTAATATTTTAACCCATTTTTTTATTACCCATATTTTTTATTGTTTAATAAACTTTAAAGTTTCATTGCTTTCTGGCGATACAATTTTTAAAAAGTATAACCCAGATGAAAGGGTAGAAATATCCAATTGTGTGCTGCTAATATTATTGTAAGCTTTTCTTGAAATCTCCATACCATTTCCGTTAAGTAAACTGAGCATGCATTTTTTTAATGAAAGGTTTACTAGAGTGATATTATCTTTTACTGGATTTTCCAATATATATGCGCTATTTTTTAAAATTTTATTTTTTACAGCTTGCAATTTGCTGTACTTAAAACTGCCATCGTTGTCAACTATTTTTAAACGATAGTAAAATAACGCATTGCCATATATCTTATCATTAAAAATATAGCTGTTTTGTAATTTGTTTTGTGCATTTACCATGGCAATGGTATTAAAATTTATCGCATCGGTAGAACGTTGAACTTCTATATTTTTCACATTTAACTCATCTGCTGTTTCCCAATTGAGCTGTACATCATTATTGGTGTGTAAAGCAGCTACAAAAGACGTTAGTTGTAATGGCAAAATATTGCCAAGATTATTTAGTGAAACATCATCCATAAAAAGTTCTGTGCCAGTTACGGGCCAGGAATAATTTACATAGCCGAAGCTGGTAAACTTTAGTGTTACATTTGTAGTAGTGGGTTTAAAATTTATATAATAACGCATAAAAGGGTTAGCAGCATTTGCATATCCATGAGGGCTATTATAACTAGGAACGGCCAAAAATTTATTATAATTATTTGCGCCATCAACAATTTCTATTTTAAAAATTCCATCTTGAGAATAAAATGTAGTTGTTGGGTTTAAAATGCTTTTACCTGTTACATACATTTCTAATCTGTAAGTATTTCCAATGGTAAGGCCGCTAATGTTTTGCTCAATACTCACACCCTGGTTAATGGCTCCAAAACCAGCAGCATCGGGTGTAAAGGTTGGATTAGTTGCAAAACTAACTTCGCCTGTTGTGGGATTAAAAATAGGTGCTACATCTGAAATAACTAAACCATTGCCAAAGCTTATCATTTTAAATGCTTGGGGTGGTAGAGGTTCTGTTGGAATAGGTGGTACATAGTTATCTGCAATGCTTGCATAGGTGTTTATACCTCCTCCAATTGCTGTCCAATTTGGAATGCCTAGTATAGGAGTGAAGTTTGTAGTTGGTCCCCAATAACCTGTCCAACTGCCGGTAGTATTTTCAAAACTGCCATTGGCTACTAAGTTTGTACCAGTGTTCATATTTGCAGTACCAAATGCTACACTTGTTATTTGTGCCATGGCAATATTGGTACAAAATATTGCTGCAAAAAGAATAATGCGAGCCTTGTATAATTTATTCATATTGGGTAGGAGTTTAATGAAGGGTAGAAAATAAAAAAAACTATGAAATGATTTCTTTTATAATAGATGAAAATATTTTTTCTTTTTCTAGATATTTTTGTAACAATACAATTTGATTTTGCGCTCTAATAAAATTATGGCCCTCATATTTTGAGCCATAATAAATATCATCGTTTAAATAATCTGTTAAGAAACGGAGTGCTTGCATGTATATCATAAATTTACCTGCATATGCAAAATGGGATATCTCTACATCACTTAATTCATTTTTCATTTCTCCCAGATATCCTTCGGCAATGGCTTTAAAATAATTTTCTCGTATTTCTATTTTGCTGAAATCTTTTTCCTCTTCGCTTACGGGTGATAGGTATGTGCGCATCATATCCCCTACATCACTTATAAAATAGCCTGGCATTAAGGTATCAAGGTCTATTACGCACAAACCTTTGTCATTTTCATCTAATAAAACATTACTTATTTTGGTATCGTGGTGGGTTACTCTTTTTTTAAATGATTTGTTAGCACAAATAGAATTGTATGTTGTTACAATTTCTTTTTGGCTGTTTAAATATTCAATAGCTTGGAGCGATTTTTCTATCCGATCAAAATTACCTTTCACTATGGCTTCTTCAAATTGTACATACCTAAGATTAAGGTCATGAAAATTTGGCAAAGTTGTTTTTAATTTAGTTACATCAAATGAACTTAATAAATTTGTAAAACGACCAAATTGTTTTGCAGCTTCATATGCTTGCTGCGTATTGCTTACAACGTCTATTGTATGTGAGTTTTGTACAAAAGGAAACATTCTAAAATAGCCTTGTTCTTTTAGATAAAGCATTCCGCTTTTGTCAGTTGTCTTTATCGGTTTTACAAAATAGTAGGAAGGATGTTTTTTTGTAAAATAATTTTCGATACTGTTTATGTTATCAGCAATGTCTTCTGGTTGTTTAAAAATGGAATGATTAATTCTTTGCAAAATATAATTGCCATCCACATTACTTACATGCCAGGTATTATTGATAAGACCGTTACCAAAAGCTTTTATTGTGCTCACTTGGGTACTTATTTCAAAAGCATTCAAAATATGTTCTAACATATTCTTTTCCATTAGTTTTATTTGAAATTAAATAAAGAAAGAATAGAAAATATATGCAAACGCTTGTGTAAAATTAAGTACCTCATTTTACCCCTTCTCATCATGCACCACCAACTGCGATTCTAAAATAATATTATAGTAAGGTGTATTGGGTGTACCCTCGTTATCATCTGTCTTTTTTTGCAATAACTCTATAATCGTTTCCGCAGCTTTTTTACCTTGCTCATATGGAAATTGCTCTACAGATGCAAGCGGAGGAAAGGCTGTATAATCGCTTATGGGAAAATTGGCATAGCTTACAAAACAAATATCTTTATTTATTTTAAGCTTCATTTTTATAGCTTGCTTTACGGCATCTAGCGCTACATAATCGTTAAAAGTTACTATGGCTGTGGGTTTGCGCCTGCCGCTTAGTAATTTTTGTGTAGCTTCTGTTACACCTTCTTTTGTAAGGTCGCAGTTTACTACCATGGCAGGGTCGTACTTTAACCTGCTTTTTAGCATGGCTTGTATGTAGCCATCTAAGCGCTCTTTGGTAGCAGGTAATTTTTCTGGGCCATTTATCATACCTACAATTCTGTGTCCTTTTTTAAACAAAAAATTAATGGCTTGTATGGTGCCACTTATCATGTTGCATGCTACAAAATGTATGTTGGGTATTTTAGGAATACGGTCAAAAAATACAATGGGAATATTATATCTTTTTAACGCTTCAAAATGCTCATAGTTGTTACTGTTTTTAGAAATTGAAATAAGCAAACCATCTACACGGTGCTTTTTCATGGTTTCTATCAGTTGTTTTTCTTTTTCAATACTATCGTGGCTTTGCCCAAGTAGTACGGAGTAATTTTCTTTTGTGGCGGCATCTTCTATACCACTTATAGCAGATGAAAAAAAAGCTTCGCTTAGCTCTGGTAAAATAACACCAATGGTAAATGTTTTACCCTGCTGAAAGAATATAGCAGTTTGGTTTGGTTCGTAATTTAATTTTTTTGCCAATTCCTGTACCCGCATTTTGGTAAACAAACCAATACTTGGATGGTCGTGCAATGCACGAGATACGGTAGATATAGAAATGTTTAGCTGCTTGGCTATTTCTTTTATAGTTGGTACTTTATTTTCCATGTTACGTAATTGTTAGCAATATAATAATTTAATGCAAACGTTTGACTTTATTATTTTACACGGTAGAAAAATTAAGTGGTTTTTCTTCGTATTGCCATATGGAAAACTATACATAATTTCCATAAAATGTTGCAACCATCAAATATAAATATTCCACAAAGACTACTATCGCTAGATGTAATGCGTGGGCTTGTAATGATTTTGCTGGCGGGTGAAAGTTGTTTGGTTTATGAATCGCTTCATCAATTGGACTTACCTAATTTTTTGAATAGCATTGTGGAGCAATTTTTTCACCATCCATGGCATGGCTTTCGTTTTTGGGATTTGGTACAGCCTGCTTTTATGCTGATGGCAGGTTCGGCTATGTACATTGCCTATCATTACAAAAAAGAAAAAGGAATTACTTGGCAACAAAATTTTAAACATATTTTTATTCGCTGTTTAAAATTATTTATATGCGGCACGGCTTTGCATTGTGTATATGCGGGCAAGCTTGTGTGGGAGCTTTGGAATGTGCTCACACAATTATCCATCACTACTTTAATTGCGTATTTGATAATAGGAAGGTCATATACTTTTCAAGTGGTATTATCTATTGCATTATTATTGCTTACTGAAATTTTATACAGAGCAGTATTAATGCCTGGTTTTACAGAACCATTTGTTACAGGAAAAAACTTTGGCAATTGGATGGATATGGTTTTGATGGGTAAAGTAAACAACGATGGTTGGGTAGCTATTAATATTATTCCAACTGCGGCACATACTATTTGGGGCGTACTTGCCGGTAAATTATTGGTGAGTAATAAAACAGTAAAACAAAAAATTACCACATTGCTTATGGCAGGTGCTATTGGTTTAGTTGTTGGGTATGGTTTAGATATTGCCAATATTACACCCATTATAAAAAGAATAAGTACATCTTCTTTTGCACTGGTTTCTGGTGGATGGGTATTAGTTATATTAGCTGTCTTGTATTGGTTAATCGACGTAAAACAATATAATAAATACGCATGGATTGCAGTAGTGGTGGGTATGAACGCTATTTTTATTTATTTGTTTTTTGAAACCGTAGGAGTACAATGGTTTAATGGGGCAGTGGGTATTTTTGTAAAAGGTTTCGTAGGGTTTACGGGTATTGGCGAAAAAGGGTTGGCAGTATTTTCTGCATTTTCAAGTTTATTTTTGGAGTGGTGTTTGTGTTATTGGTTGTGGAAGAAAAAGATTTTTATAAAGTTATAAGCTGTGCAATTAAATATTTAAAGTATAAAATGAAAAAAAATAAAATATATTTACTAATGAAAATTTCTTCACTAGCCTTTGTGCTTACATGTTTAATGTGTTGTAAAAAAACAAAATCTGATGCACAAAATACTAATGGTAGCACTACAATAAATTACACAGCCATTACTACTGATTTTCCAAATCCTGAAAGAGGCTTTTACAGATACAGCGAAGTAAAGGCTAGTAATTTCGTATCGCTTAACTTAAACGAACTTAAAAGTTATAGAGAAGAGCAAAGCATATGGAGTGCAAACCATAAAGTACTAAGCACACTCGTTTTTCGGTATTATGTGTTAGATGGTTTTAATGCAATACCACTTTCTGCAACATTACTAAATAGCATTAAAGCTGATTTTCAAATAGCAAGATTAGCAGGTGTAAAATTAATTCCTCGTTTTGTATATACCGTTACAGCCAATGCTGGCAGCTGTGCGGAGGCATTTATTTGCCCACCTTATGGTGATGCTAGCAAAGCAGTAATTATAAACCATATTGCACAATTAAAAACCGTATTTACTGAAAATGCAGATGTAATAGCCTGCGTACAACTTGGTTTAATTGGTACTTGGGGAGAAAATTATTATACCGATTTTTTTGGTGACCCATCTGGTAATGCAACTACAGGAAAATTGCTAGACAACAATTGGCAAGATAGAATAGAAGTACTGCAAGCTTTATTAAACGCAGTGCCAAAAGATAGAATGGTGCAAGTGCGCTATCCACAATTTAAACAGCGGTTCGTATATGGAGTAAGTGCAAACGTAAGCAGCCAAGCACTTACAGACGCAGAGGGTTTTACAGAAACAGATAAAGCAAGAATAGCTTTTCACAACGATTGTTTTTTAAGTGGCTCTAATGATGTTGGTACGTATGAGGATTATGGAAATACCACTACGCCAAGAAGTAGTAGCAACCTTGTAGTAAATACTTTAAGAGATTATAAAAAACAAGATAGCAAGTATGTTGCCGTTGGTGGAGAAACTTGTGATGATGCTTTTAGCCCACAAAACAATTGTGAACCTATTGGAAGGGCAGAAGCAGAAATGGCAGAGATGCACTACAGTTTTTTAAATGCGCATTATAACACTGCTGTAAATAATGATTGGCAAAGCGATGGTTGTATGCTCAAAATTAAAACTAGATTAGGGTATCGTTTTGTTTTAAAAAATGCAACGTTTTCAAAAAATGCCACTGCGGGGCAACCAATAAATGTTGTTATAAACTTAGATAATATTGGTTATGCCTCTCCCTACAATGCACGTCCTGTAGAGCTTTTGCTGCGCAGTACAGTATCTGGCTTTGTACGAAAATTTACATTTGCTACCGATATTCGTCGTTGGTTTAGCGGTACAATAAAATTAGATGGCAGCTTTACACTACCTGCTGATATAAGTCCTGGTGATTATGAAGTACTATTAAATATGCCTGATAATTATCCTACAATAAATACACGTGCTGAGTATTCTATTCGTACAGCAAACAAAGATGTGTGGGAAGATGCTACGGGATATAATAATTTGGGTTATACATTAACGGTAAAATAAAGTATTTCTCTTTTAAAACGGATACTAACTTTTTTAAAAGTTTGTATCCGTTTTTTATTTTACAGAAAAGTGAATCTCCATTTCTATAAAAGCTGAAAAATGATTTGTGGATGAAGGGCTGCGCTCGCTTAGACGGAAATATTTTTTATGCCTGCCTTTGAGGCATAAAAAATATTGGGGGCGGGCGGCGAGCAAATGTTCAGTCTTATAATCAGTTCACAGCCCCCAAAAATCTTATTATGTTAAAAAATAACGCAAACGGTTGCTTTGCTTTATCAAGCGTTTGCGTAGCTATAAACCAATGCTGTCAATAGTTTGGGGTACGATTTATGAATATAATTTCCCGACTTTTAATTTATCAAATCATTTAAATAAAATTATCATGAAAAAAATTATTCAATCTCTTTTCTTGTTTTTATTAGTAGCTACTACAAGTTATGCACAAACCTATGTAGCTACTACGGGTAATGATGTAACTGGTACTGGTACAGCTGCACTACCCTTTAAAACAATCATAAAAGGAGTACAAGTTGTAGCAGCAGGTGGTACTGTGTTGGTAGCAGCAGGTACTTACAATGAAGTGTCTGAAATATTTGTGGGTAAAGCACTTACTTTAAAAAGAAATGGTACAGGGCAGGTTATTGTAAACGCATCAGGCAGAGGCACTGGTCCTAATAAATATATGCTGGGTATTGTAAACACAAGCAATGTAACAGTAGATGGTATTTCGTTTGCAAACAATATTGGAAATGGGGGTAAAGGAATTTGGATTTTAGGTTCTGGAAGTAATATTACTATAAAGAATTGCTTGGTTGCTAATATTGGATGGATAAGTAATAACCTAAATGCAAAGCCTGCAAACTCTAGTATAGCATGCAATGCAATAAAAGTAGAGGGTAATAGTGCTACCGCATTAACCAATATTATTTTACTAAACAATAATGTAGAAAATTGTGCTACTGGCTGGGGCGAAGCTGTTACCGTAACAGGTAATGTAAATGGTTTTACAATACAAGGAAATTTTGTTTTTGATATTGCAAATATTGGAATAGATGTGGCGGGTAACTATACAAATACTGGCGCACCAAGTGCAGTAAACCAAGCACGCAATGGAACAATAATAGGTAACGAAGTATATGATTGTATGAGTAGAATTGCAAATAGTTCTGGTATTTATTTAGATGGGTCTATAAATTGTGTTGTAGAAAAAAATGAAGTATATAACTGTGGTGTTGGCATATCTGTTGGGGGTGAGCAACCAATTGGCGCAGGTGCATCGGCACTTGGTGGACATATTGTAAAGAACAACTTAATTTATAATAATGTAATTACAGGTGCATATATTGGAACTAATATTGCAGGCAATGCTATCGTAAATACAAAAATATTTAATAACACATTTTATAAAAATAGAACTGGTGCTATCGTAAATGGTGTGGACTCAGTGGGTACAGAAACAGTAGCACAAGCTGCAAGTATTTTTGGGGGTGAAGTGCAATTGCAAAATAGCAATGGCGTTACGTTTAAGAATAATATTTTATATGCTACAAACGGTAAAAAAATAATGGTAGCATTGTCAGGTTTTACAGTTACTAATTTTGTAAGCAACTACAATCTTTTTTATAGGGATGTAAACACTGATTTTACGATAGACCTTACTGGAATTAGTTTTAATGGCAATACAACTACTGGTTCTTATAATAGAACAACCTTTGCTATACAAACAGGGCAAGATGTAAACTCTATAAGTTTGATACCGGGTTTTGTAAACGCTGCTGGTTTCGATTTTGCACTTACAAGTACTGCTGCTGCAAAAAACAAAGGAGATATTTCTTATAGCAGCACAAACTCTGGTACTACTGACTTTGGTTATCAAACAAGGAAAAGAGATGGTAGGGTTGATATTGGTTGTTTTGAACATCAAGTAGGCACAAGTGGTAAAGCAGCACCTACTGCAGCGCCAGATACTGAAGAAATTTTAACTATTCCAGCGTTTAGTATTTTTCCTAATCCTACAAAAGATTTTGTAAATATTAGTTTTGGTAAAAATGTAAAAAATGCAGTAGTAACAATAATAGATTTGAATGGCAGAGTATTATTGAATAAAATTGTAAACTATGGCTATTTTGAAAAGATAAACATTGCTGCTTTAAAAACGGCGTCGCAAATGGTTATTATAAAAATATCAGAAGGAGAGCAGGTGAGTATAAACAAAGTAATGATACAATAAATAAGTATCGGGTTTTGTGAATTATATAAAAGTCAACAGCAATGTTGACTTTTATATAATCTTTTCTACATAAAATTTTCCAATTTTTTCCCCTTGTTTAAAACCGTTTTCTAAAGCACTTCTATAATGTATTCCCCCATAAAGCCTGCTAATGCTTACTTCTTGTGCAGCTTGCATAATAGAAGTAAAGCTTCGCTCTAGCCCAAGATATTCTTTTTCTGTTGTATCATGAAACCCTATATTATCTCCCAAAACTTTTGTAAGTATTGTGGCTGCTGCTGCTGAAATACTGCTATGCCCACTTGTATATTCAGGAAATGGAGGCGTTTGTAAAAGAGCGTTCCAATCTGCATCTATTTTATTTTGTATAACCGTAATAGGACGCACCATTTTTGTTTTATATTTTTGGTGCCAACAAGCAATAAAGGCATCAAGTATGCTGCAACTCATAAGCGCATATAAACGAGCAGTTGTAATAGTGTTTGTTTTTTGCTGCTGGCATAAAATACTAGCAATGCCTTGCCAATGCCCACCTGGTGTCGTTTTTTTATTGGCATACATTAGGTGCCCTTCATGTTGGGTTACAAACGGATTATCATCCCAATAGCGGGCAATGGTATCTTGAGTAGGAGTGAGGTTCTTACTTGTATTGTATAATTCCATTAGCTCTTTGTAATAAGCACTATTTTTTTCTACACTGTACTTTGGTGGTGCAGGCACATCAAATTGTGCAGCAGAATCTAATAACATCGGTTTTATTTTATCCCAATGTGGTTCAGCAGCATCTGAATAGTCTGGCGGTGTTTGTTCCCACTTTCCTTCTTCTTTAAATACACTGTACTTGGGCATTCCACGGGTTTGTTTGTAATTATCTGTACTCGTTCTTTTTAAAATTACAGCTGCTATTGTATCGCCTAGTGCTATTGAATTTTCATATACTTCATCGCTTAAACTATTTTTATATGGCAGCAAAATTTTCCGCTCCGCAAGCTTCATACTATCCTTCGAAAAAACAAGTGCTGTACTTGTTTTAAAAAATGATTTTATAGCAGCCACATAAAAATTGTATTCTTTGTTTTTATCTGGATTTACAATTATACCAAACCCTTTTAGCTGTGCAGTAATAGAACTTACACTGCTATCAGTAAAACGAATGGCTTCATAAAAAGCTAAGTTGCTGTATGCATAAATCCTGCTAGCAACAGGCGGCGCATAAATATCATGCACAATTACATCTGTTAATTGTTTTACACAAATGTGCTGTAAGTTAGTATTGTCAACAGTTGTAGCGTTTTCTTTTTTTTGGTTGCAAGAAAAAAGAATAATGGCTAATGTTGTTATAAATATAAATCGCATTCAGTTTTATTTAAAAGTAAACATTCTTTTTTCTTTTTTATCATTCATTATTTCAATGGATGATATTGTTTTATTTACAACGATAAATCTACTCGATTGAGAATAGAAAGAACTACCATAGTAAAATTCTTGTTTTCGTTTTTCGCCATTACGCAGTGTAATGGTAGCATACAATTCATTGGGTAATATTTTTATCATACTATCTGCTTGTTGCTTTTGCCTAAATATTTTTAACGGCCCTTGGTTTTGCGAAGCAGCTATATTCAATGTATTGTTGCTTACAAATTGTACCAATGCTTTTCCATCATAAGGTATAAACAAGCCACTCTCTAATATTGATAATGGCTTAAAATCTCCTTTGCCATTACCTGCCAATATTAAACCATTAAACGCATCGTTTCTACCCAATATTGGTGCCATTCCATAATCATTTCCTGTTAATGCTATATCCATATTGCCATCATAATTGAAATCATTTGTGGTTATGCCAAATATAGGACTGTATTGTGTTTCAAGCGGTAAGTTATGCCATAAAAATTCAAAGGTTCCTTTGTTTTCAACCCATCCTGTTTTACTATTGGTAATATTATTTTGATAACTATTTTCTAATTCTGTCTTACTAAAAATATTGTTCATTTCTGTTTTTGCATAAGATGCATAACTACCAAATTTGCCTTTCATAAAAGTCATTTCTTTTATTAGCTCATCTCTACTTGCACTGGGGTACTCTTTTAATAATCCATTATCTGCTTGCGGCAACCAAGTACTATATACTGCATCATAACTTTCATTTTTATCAAAATCTTTTGCATAAACGGTTGTAGGAAATGCAGCCGTTGGTTTATAAAACCCATTGTCGCCATAGTTTCCAATTATATAATCCATATCGCCATCATTATCTAAGTCTGCTGAGGTTATACTATTATACCATCCTTTTAAATTTGATAAACTATTTGATGTAAGCATAAAAATACCTTTCTCATTTTTTAAAAAAGTAGGCGGCATCCACTCGCCTGCAAGCAATAAATCTTTGTCTCCATCATTGTCTATATCGCTCCACAAAGCATCGCATACCAATCCAATATTGTTTAATGCAGGTGCTATTGTAGTAGTAACATCTTTAAAATTACCTTTACCGTCATTGTTGTATATAAAACTATTTACGGGTAGTGGATAGCTGCCTGGTAATACTCTTCCGCCCAAAAATAAATCTAAATCGCCATCGTTATCATAATCCGCAGCTTTAATACAACTCTTAGTGGTATTATTTTGGGGTATGGCATTGCTATCCAAAGCAAAATTTCCTTTACTATCATTTCTATAAAATTTGTCGTTATAAGCAAATGAGTTTGGGCTATTTTCAGCACCGCCACTTGTTATAAAAATATCATTATCTCCATCACCATCTGCATCAAATATACATATTCCTGCATCATCTGCTAATTTATTATTGGTAGAAGTTGACAAAGCATTTTGTATAAATTTTCCATTTTTTTGTTGTATAAATGTTGTTGCAAAATGGGGGGAACTTCCACCTACGATAATATCATCTAATCCATCGCCATTTATATCTGAAGCAGCCAACGCAGGTCCATATTGCGATAGTTTATGGGGCATTAAACGTTGTATGGTGAAATCTATAAAATCGCTTTCGCTATGGTTAAAATATATGCCACTAGTATTAGTTATATCTGTAAATAAATTTTCGGTTGCTAAACCCTTATCAACGTATTCATACACAGCAGTAATATTTTTTTTAATAACCAATCGTTGGTTTGCGTTCACATTTGTAAGCGTTTGCAATTGTGTATTGTTCCAATAAATAATAATGGTATCTATAATTGTGTGCTTGCCCACACCAAAATGTGCCATATTTTCCATACTTGATAAATAGCCTCGGTAAGGATTATTTTCATATACTTGTGTTTGCCCTTTGTAGTGTAGCGCAATGGTAGCGCCTATTCCATTAATGTTAGCACTATCGCCTTGTAGTTGTATTTGTAAATAGTTTGCGCTGTCTTTTTTATAGTGGTTGCTATTGTTTTGTAATAGCGTGGCTTCCATATTTGTGTTATTAATTATTACATCTATATCACCATCTCTATCAAAATCTGCATAAGCCATGCCTGCTGAAAATGTAGGCATATTCCAACCCCAATCTGTTGTTTTGTTTGTAAAAGTTTCATCTTTATTATTTTTAAAAATATAATTATTAATTTTTGCAGAGGGCAGTTGGTTTAATACATCTTTAAGTGGCGTTTTATTTTTTGCTTCATCTCGGTAAGCCATAAAATCCATATCTGTCATGTCTTTTGGCAGCCCATTGCTTATCATTAAATCTCTCCAGCCGTCATTGTCTGCATCTACTAAAAGCGGAGCCCAACTCCAATCTGTTTGTGCCACGCCACTAAAATAAGCCACTTCACTAAATATGGGGTCGCCAATAGAGTCATTGCTAAGCAACCTCGGCCCTTTATTTATTTGTAAAGTATTGCGTACATATTGGTGCATGTAATTGTAGGTTGCACTATTTTGGTATGTGGCATAATTAACATTGTTGTTCATCATTTTTAACCGATAATTATCTGCTGGCGCCATATCAAGTTCTATTACATCTGGCAAGCCATCATTATTTATATCTGCCACATCGTTGCCCATGGCATTGCGGCTTGTATGTTTAAAATACGATTCACATTTATTGCTAAATGTTCCATCTTTATTATTAATGTACAATACATTGTTGCTTATATAATCGTTGCTTACATAAATATCTTTCCATCCATCTTGGTTTATATCGCATATGCTTACGCCAAGCCCATAGCCTTCGTAGCGTATGCCTGCTTGTTTTGAAACATCTGTAAATACGGCATGGTTCAGTGTCTTATCAAAATCATTGCGCAATAATTTATCAGTGTTTTTTTGAGTGCCATCATTTTTTAATGCTCTAAAATTATTTGGATTTAATTCTACCGCTTCATTTTCTAATAAAAAAACGTCTAAATCACCATCATTGTCATAGTCAAAAAAGTTTGCCATTTGCGTTTCTGATGTATCTGCTAAACTATATTCGGCTGCCATTTCTTTGTAAAGAGGTACTTTTAATACAGCGTCTATCCGCTGGCACACATATAGCAAATTTGTTTTTATTTTACTTGCTTTTTTTAGAGAAACACTTACATAAATATCCAACATGCCATCGTTGTTTATATCTATCACGGTTGCTCCTTTACACCATTTGCCATTTCCTGATACGCCTGCCAAATCAGTAACATCTTCAAAAGTAAAATCTCCTTTATTGATATACATTTTATTGCTCACCATATTTCTGGTAAAATAAATATCAGGTAAACTATCGTTGTTAAAATCTCCAATAGCTACACCGCCGCCATTGTATAAATACTCATAGTTTATGACATTGTAAATGCTGTCTTCTTTTATGTTGTTGCTAAAATGAATATTACTTTCATTAGATTTAATTTCTGAGAAAAGAATATCTGTTTTATTTTGGCAAGAAAATAAAATTGTAAGTATTGTAAAAAAGAGTAAGTTATATTTAATTTGCATAACGCAATATTTTTAATCTCGGTTTAGTGGTAGGTGTCTCACCCACCAACACATAATTTTACTGTACAATAATTCTTTTCTCTCCTCTAATATTCGTTATTTCAATTTTTTTTATTTTGTCATGCATCATTACATATCTTCCACCTTGCGATAAAAAAGACGAACCAAAATAATACTCTTCTTTTCTAACCTGGCCACTCTTTAAATAAATGATAGCAATATTTTCGTTGGCTAGTAGCGGAATCATTTTTACATTGTTTCGTAATCCAAATATTTCTAATGGTGCTTGATTTTGCGAGGCCGCAATTACATAATTGTTTCCTACTTTTAATTTTACTAATGCCTTACCATTGCTAGGTATGGTAATGCCTGCTTGCAGCATAGTTTGTGCTGTAAAATTAAATTTACCATCGCCTAATAACAACAATCCATTCATAGCATCGTTTTGCCCTGTACTCGTTTCTATACCATAATCATTTCCATTTAGTAAAATGTCTTCAAACCCATCGCCATTAAAATCATCTGCAATTATTCCAAAAACACTACTCCATTGTGCTTGGTAGGGTAGTGGTATTATTTCAAATGTACCATTGCCAATATTTTTTATAATACTTGTGGTAAAAGTATTTGCAGAAACGATAAGTGAGTTTTTTCTTTCATCCGTTTTTAAAATATCATTCAAACTCGCTTTAGCAAAATCTTTGTATGTTGGATATTCACCTTTCACTCGTATCAATTGCTTTACCACATCATCTCTTGTAAAACTTGGGTACTGATTTATTTGCCCTTTGTTATCTTTTAAATGTAAAAAAGGTATGGCATCATAGCTGCCATTTTTATCAAAGTCTGCTGCATATATTTCAAAAGGTTGTGCAGTAGTGCCTTTGTAAAAACTATTCAACCCTGCATTGCCTGCCACATAATCCATATCACCATCATTGTCTATATCCAAAGCTGCAAGGCTATTCCATAAGCCAATATTATTTTTTATATCGGTATCAATTTTTATAAATGTATTCCCCATATTTTTTAAAAATGTTATGGGCATAAATTCTCCACACAAAACCAAGTCTAGTTTTCCATCATTATCAAAATCGCTCCAAAGGGCATCGCTTATCATTCCTATATTTTGAAGACTTGCTGCAATGTTTTTTGTAATATCACTAAATTTTATTTGCCCATTTTTTGTATCATTTCTTAAAATATATCCGCTAGCAGGTTTGGGATATTCCATCGGTATGCTTCTGCTGCCCATAAATAAATCAAGGTCGCCATCATTATCAAAGTCGGCTGCTTTGAGTACATCTTTACTTACCATTAATTTTGGTAACGCATTTTTTATTTCTGTAAAATTACCTTTGCCATCATTTGTAAAAAGTTTATCCGTAAAACTGCTATCTCCATTTTTCAATTCATTACTGCCACTGCAAGTTATTAAGTCTGCATCTCCATCCTTATCCACATCAAGTAATAAACTCCCCATTTCTTCATTCATATTTTGTGTAGGGTCAGTAATATTTTGTAACAGTTTATTTGTAAATTTTCCTTTATCATCCTGTATCATAAAACTTCCCGAAAACCCTTTCGACCCACTCACAAATATATCGTCTATGCCATTGCCATCTACATCTGCTACAGCCAATGCAGGTCCATATTCTGATAACTTATGCGGTATTAATCTTTGTACATCAAAATCTATATAATCATATTCTCTATGTAAAAAATGTAAATTACTTTGAAAGCTAATGTTTGAAAAAATACCCTGCTTATTTATCGTTTCATTGTAATAATTAGTTGTTTCCGTAGCATTTTTTTCATCAACAATCAAAGTTTGATTTGCTTGTACATTTTTTAATACTTGCATTTTCCCACTTGTCCATTGTATGTAAAGGCTGTCTATTTTTGTTGCATTTGCTAAGCCAAAATGTGCAGCAAATTCTACCGTACTCAAATACCCTCTCCAGGGATAATGCTCATACAAATGAGGTTCATTATTGTAATATGCTATTACCGTTGAGCCAATGCCATCCATATTTTTTTCATTCCCTTTAAATCCAATACGTACATAATTACTTATTTTTTTTGCAGATTTATTTTGATACAAAAAGGCCTCAGCATTAATATTACTTACTACATAATCTAAATCTCCGTCATTGTCTAAGTCTGCATAGGCAGCGCCTGTGGAGTAAGATGGTTCACTTAACCCCCAAGTGGTAGTTACATTTTCAAATTGTATGTTGCCTTTATTTTTATAGGCATAGTTGGGTATTTTTATTTCAGGTATTTGCTCCAATAGTTTTTTTTGTTTCACCATAAAACCATTGTCTTTTCTATAGCTCATGTAATCGTGGTCGGTTACATCTTTTGGATATCCATTGGTTATTAAAATATCTCTTTTGCCATCGTTGTCAAAATCGGCAATGCTGGGTGTCCAACTCCAATCTGTACCATCTACACCTGCGTAATAGCTTATGTCAGCAAATAATGGTTCTCCAATACTATCTCCATTTTTTATACAATTACCTTGGTTTATTTGTAATGTATTTCGCACATATTGTACAGCATATTTTTTATCAAGCATATTCTTATACTTGGCATAATTTGTACTCGCCATATTTTTTTGCTTGCGATAATTGTCTTCAGGGTTCATGTCCACTGCCATTAAATCGGGCAAGGCATCATTGTTTACATCCACTACATCATTGCCCATGGCATTTTGCGATGTATGTTTCAGGCATTCATTTGCTTTGTTTGTAAACGTTCCATTTTTATTATTTATCCAAAGATGGTCGCTGGTTATAAAATCATTGGTTACATAAATATCTGCCCAACCATCTTTATTAATATCTCCTACACTTATACCCAATGCATACCCCTTGCCAGTAATGCCCGCTTGCTTACTCACATCTGTATATACAGGATGATTCAATGTTTTGTCAAAATCGTTTCTAAATAATTTATCATCATCAATAGTTGATGAATCTTTGTAGCTGCTAAAAGTAAAAATATTTCTGCTTGTTAATTTTGTAGTGGCTAAATACATATCCAAATCGCCATCCTTATCATAATCTAAAAATACTGCTTGCACAGAAAGGCTTGTATCAGCTAAGCCATAGTCAGCAGCCATATCTTTAAATATTGGATGGCCATTTTTATCATTGCCTTGGTTTATGTACAACATATTTGCTCTGCGTGCTGCATCTTTATAAACCGAAGCACATAAGTAAATATCTTTTTTGCCATCGTTGTTTATGTCAATAACTGCTGCACCATTAAACCATTTGCCATCTCCACCCACATTTGCTGTTGTAGTTACATCTTCAAAAGTTAAAGCTGTTTTATTAATATACATTTTGTTACTAACCATATTGCCCGTAAAAAAAACATCTGCTAAACTATCTCCATTAAAATCTGCCAATGCTACGCCGCCGCCATTGTACAAAAATTCCATTTCTATAGGGTTTATAGAATCGTTTTCTATGATGGTATTTGTAAAATGAATATTACTCTTGGAAGACGGAATCTTATTAAAAATCAAAATGTTTTTTTGCTTACAACCAATCATCAAAAATGATAATATTAGAAATAACAGTGCATTGTTTAAAGCAAGTTTTTTACACCAATATTGTAACCTATGCACTTTTAATAACATTTTTGTAATTTAACGTAAACCTACAAAACCATTTATTAACAATTTAAAGAAATGTTCGTAAAACTTGCGCAACCGTTTGCATACCTTAGTCAAACGTTTGCGTAAGGTAAACTAGCACTTAATCAAATCCGTACTTGATTTTAATAGCAAAAAAAACCTCACATTTATATTATCAAATTATTATTTTACACTCAGCTAATAAAAAAACCAAATGGTACATAAATTTTACAAACGAGTTTCATTTTTCTTTATTGGTGCTTTTTTATTTCCAATGCTATTGTTGGCACAAAGTAATACAACAGGCAAGGTTACAGATGCCGAGGGTAATGCTTTAGCCGATGTAAGTGTACAAGTGAAAGGTAAAAAAGAATTAAATGCTACCAACAAAAATGGTATTTATTTTATCAAAGCAGCGGGAAATGATGTATTGATTTTTTCTTCCGTTGGCTTTGGTACAGTCGAACTTAAAGCAAGCGAAGCCGCAACCGTAAAATTAAAAACTAAAACCGCTACCCTATCTGATGTAGTAGTGGTGGGCTTTGGAGAAAAGAAAAGAAAAAATATTACAAGTGCTATTGGAAGTGTAACGGGCGAAGAATTAAGAAAATCACCTGTTGCATCTATTGATCAAGCTTTAGCTGGTAGGGTAGCAGGTGTAGAGGTTACAGCTAGTACAGGTGACCCTGGAGGTAAAATAAATATAAGAATAAGAGGTAACACTACAGTAAGTTCTGCGAGTAGTAATGATCCATTATTTGTGGTAGATGATTTAGTGTTGCCAGCAGGTGCAAGTATTGCTTCTATAAGCCCGAGTGATATACTTAGTTTTGATGTATTAAAAGATGCTGCTGCAACCTCTATTTATGGAATAAGAGCAGCAAATGGGGTTGTAGTTATAAAAACAAAAAAAGGGACAAAAGATAAAAACAGAATTTCGTTTGATATGTTTACGGGTATTAATCAACCTTGGAAGAGATTAAAAGTATTAAATATAAAAGAGCATGCGGAGTTTAATAATGATTATTACCAACAATATAATATTGCAAATGCGGGAATTCCATCATTTGTTCCTGAGATATTAAATCCGGAGTGGAGCACACCTGCTCGTATTGCTAATCTTCCAACAAATGGTACAAACTGGCAAGATGAAATTTTTCAAACCGGTTTTTTTAGAGATGCAAATTTATCGTTTAGCGGAGGTTCAGCAAAAACAACATACTATTTTTCTGTAGGTAATAGAGATGAGAAAGGAATAATACTAAACAGTACATTTAAAAGAACCAATTTAAGAGCTAATATAGATAATCAAGTAAATGACTGGTTAAGAATGGGAGTGAATGTAGCTTATTCTGACAACAGAAGAACAGTGATAGCTGGTACAAACGAAGCAAGATCTTCAGGCTTGATGCAAGGCGTATTATTGGCATCTCCAAGTATTCCTGTTTTTGCTTCCAATGGTACACCTGGCGTGGCACCCATTAATAATCCTAAATGGTATGGCAATGTTGTAAACCCACGTAATAGGATAGAAGGTGAAAATACCAACTACAGAAATAATGATTTGTACGGAAGTGGTTATGCGAATATAAAATTGCCTTATGGTTTTAGTTTTAATTCTACGCTTGGAGTTGGACAATTTGCAGGAAAATATTCTACTTTTGGTGCTAACCTTTACAATACTACCGCAGCTGTAGAAGTACGTGGACAGTTGTTTTCAGGAAATTCATCAGGATTGACTTGGAATTGGGATAATTATATAAATTGGAATAGATGGATAAAAGGACATGCGATAGAAGTTACTGTTGGGCATGTGGCACAAGGTATAAATAATGAAGGATTTAATTTTAATCAAAAAGATTTTACCAATCAAGCTCCTGCATTTCAACTACCCGGCTTAGGTTCGCCAAGTGGAATAGAAATTCCACCTACCTATCCACAAGCATTTACCTATGAATCTTATTTTGGCAGACTATCTTATAATTTTAAAGAACGCTATTATTTTGGAGCTGCATATAGAATAGATAAAGCATCACCTGCTTTTACCACTAAAAACAAAACGGCTTACTTCCCCGCTTTATCAGCAAAATGGCGCTTAACAAAAGAGAAATTCTTTGAAGGTATTACTTTCTTTAACGATTTAAGTATCAGAGGTAGCTGGGGGTTGTCAGGCAATATTGGTAACAATCCTTACACTGGTTTTCAATTGTTGAAAATAAACTCAAACTATCCTTTCTCAGGTGGTACTTCTACACCAGGCGTTTCATTAGCCCAATTTCCAAATACTGAAGCTACATGGGAAAAAATTTACCAAACAGATATAGGTATTGATGCAACTATGTTAGACGGTAAAATATCTCTTACCTTAGATTGGTATAGTCGTAATACACAAAATATGTTGTTACCTTTTCGTTTGCGTGGAATCTTTGGAAATATACCAAGTCCACCAATTACGAATATCCCTGGAAAAGGGGTAACCAATAATGGTGTAGAAATTTCTCTTGGTTATAGATCAAAAGCAAAAAAAGATTTTAATTATAATGTAAACGGAAATATTAGTTTTAATAAGAATAGGGTAGTTGATATTGGTAACAATCCCTTTATTAGTTTAAAGGATGATGATGTAAATAGAACCGCTGTAGGTCAACCTATTGGTTCTTTCTTTGGGTGGAAATCTTTAGGTATTTTTCAAAGCCAAGATGAGATAAATAAAAGCCCTATAGATGAGTTGTCGAACGGTGGCAGTGGTGCAAAACCAGGTGATATTCGTTACGAGGATATAAATGGTGATGGTAAAATAAATTTTGATGATCGTACTTATATTGGTCAACCTACACCTACTTATACTTACGGACTCAATCTTTCTGCCAATTATAAAGCATTTGATTTTAGTTTGCTTATTCAAGGTGTAGGCGGAAATCAAATATTTAATAAGCTGTATCAGCAAGCTACAGTTGGAGACGATGGTTTTAAAGATGGAATAAATAGATTAGCAGCTGTAAAAGACAGATGGGTAAACGATGGGCAAACACATGCACTTCCAAGAATAAGTTATCGGTCAAATGAGCTTAGTCAAAATAATCGTATGTCTGATTTTTGGTTACAAAATGGCGCTTTTACAAGAATAAAAAATGTACAAATTGGTTATACATTGCCTAATAATGTAATCAAAAAAGTAGATATAGAAAAGCTTCGTGTATATGTAAGTGCTAGTAATTTATTTACGTTTACTAAGTACAAAGGTTTTGATCCTGAAGTTGGGCAAAACACAACTGGCTATGCAGATATTTTTGGAAATACAAATAGAGATTTATTATCTGGAACCGATAATGGGGTATTTCCACAACCAAGAATGATTCTTGTTGGTGTTAACTTAACTTTTTAAAAACTAGAAATTTATTTTTTTGGTGAAAAACAAAATGACAATATGAAAAAAATATTAATTTATTCAGCTTCTACTTTGCTAATTCTTTTAATAGGATTTAGTTGTAAAAAAAATTTTTTAGATCAGCAACCTGAAGGACAAAATACATTAGAGACGTATTTTACAACAGAGAAAAGAGCTATGGAAGGCGTGGTTGGTGTATATGATCCACTTGGTTGGGATAAAACATTTGATAGAATGTTTTGGTGCCTTGGTGATGGCGCTACAGATGATAATAATTTTTCGCTTAACCATGATGATGCTGTACAATCAGGGTCTAATTATGTACAAATAAATATAGCCACAGATTATAGTAATATGAAGGCAGCGGCCAATAGCCCCGCATTTAATATTATGTACAAAGGATATTATGAGGGTATTTATAGGGCTAATTTGATTCTAAAAGTTTTAAACGATCCTAAAACGACTATCAGTGATGCGTCTAAAAAACGTTTTGTGGCTGAGGTTAAAACATTAAGAGCTTTATACTATTTCATGTTGGTGAATTTTTATGGAGGTGTAAGTTTATTTACTGATCCACTCAATCCGCAAGATGCATCATCTACTAATTTGCCTCGCTCTTCAGCACAACAGGTTTATACACAAATTGAAAAAGATTTAACGGAAGCTATTCCAGATTTACCGTTAAAGGGCATTACAGCCACGGAAAATATGCTTGGTAGAATGACAAAAGGAGCTGCATATGGTTTACTTGCAAAAGCTTATTTGTATCAAAAAAAATATCCTCAAACCATTACTGCCGCTAATAGTGTTATTGCAACAGGCGATTATACTTTTAACATAGATTATTTTGAAAATTTTAGACAAGCTTCACCAAATGGTAAAGAATCTTTGATAGAAATACAACACAATAACAATGCTAATATAAACAATGGTGGAACAGAAAATTGGGGAGCTGATGCTTTTGATGGCAGTTCTGCCTCTAATACAATGAATGCTTGTTTTGGTGGCTATGGTTTTAATAGACCATCTGGAAATTTGTACAGCAGCTTTGAAGCTGCTGATACCAGAAGAAAATATGTGGCTGCAATAGATACAGATATTGTAGATGGATCTCCTATGTGCGGAGATCCAACAAATGCAAGTATTGCAAAATTTGTTTTACTTGGTTTAAACAATCCATTAGCTGTACCTGGTAGAGCTGATGTAGCGCCCATAAATAGAGTAATAATAAGATATACAGATATTTTAATGATGAAGGCAGAGGCGGAATGTGCTGCGCTTGCTCCAACTGCTTCAGCTCCCAGCTCTGCTGTTTCTGTATTGGTACAAGTAAGAAATAGAGGAGCGCTTACATTGCCTACAGCTGCTACTTTTGCTACATATACTGCCAATCAATTATTGAGTGCCATTAGGCAGGAAAGAAGAAGAGAATTTGGTATGGAAGCTTGGCGTTTATTTGATTTACATCGTTGGGGTATAGACTCTACCCGAAATGCATTAATTAGGGTAGGTAAAATTGATAATGCTATTCCCGCAAAAATTTGGAAAGATGCTTATATGCTTTTTCCTATTCCTCAATATGAAATTGATATAAGCCGTGGTGCAGTTACCCAAAACCCAGGTTATTAATACAAATTAAAAATAGAATCATGATACATTTAAAAAACATAATCAAATCTTTTCAGGCATTACTTTTTATTATTGTTAGTACATTAATTTTTATCGGCTGTAAAAAAACATCTGCTAAGGAAGATCCTCCTTTTGATACAATAAATTCACTTACGATTTTTAAAGCAGGTAATTCCAAAGCAGATTTAACCATTGTAGATACCATTCTCACACAAGCAGGATTGGTAAATAAATTTGTAGGTGTAAATGGTTCTACAGGTGCTACAGCTGGGTTGCAATCTATTAAAATTGACATTCGTTTATCTACCAATGATTCATTATTAAACACAAAAATGGTAACGACTTTTTTTAGAAAAGATTATCATGTAATGAACGAAATTCCAATTGATGTACCAAGATCTTTAAGAGGTAAAATATACAAAGTAACCGTAACCACTACAGATTTGGCAGGAGCGGAAGTTGGTAAAAAATCTTTTTATGCAATGGATATATTGGTTTGCAGCCCTGAGCCATCATGCGTTGTAGCCAATCAAATTACCTTTTTAGTAGAAACACCTCCTGCAACTACTTTTCCTT
Organism: Ferruginibacter sp.; assembly: GCA_031429575.1. GTDB lineage: Bacteria > Bacteroidota > Bacteroidia > Chitinophagales > Chitinophagaceae > Ferruginibacter. The sequence continues at coordinate 2,369 of JANOZW010000228.1, read as the reverse complement.
CAGACAATATTTATATTTTTGGGGGCTTTAATGGGTGGTCTAATACCGATGTTACGTATAAGCTTACACCAAGTACTGATTTAGAAAATTGTTATTGTATTTCTATGCCATTTGCGCCAGGTGCTGCAGCTTGGCAGCTTGGAGAAATATATGTAACAAGAGGTGGATGGGGGAGCAATGCGCTTCAGCAAGTGGGTACTGGTACACTTGTGTTAGACTATAATGCTAGTGCATTAGAGCCACTGTTTAAAATTCGTGTGCCAAAATGGAGAGATAGATAATAAAGCTTGTTTTTGTTTATGCTAATTAAGGCTGTATGTATTTTATGCACCCTTAATGTTAACATCTAAAATATTAAGGAATGGGAAGGTTAGGTATGGAAGAAGATATTGCAGTTGGAAGTATAGGAAAATCTTACAGCGAGGTATGTATTGATAAAGAAATAGCTATTGAAATATTTACACTCGAAAATAAAAATGGCACTAAGTTGCTTATTTCTAATTTTGGCGCTACTGCTATATCGTTGTTTGTAAAAGATAAAAATGGATTTTTTTCTGACATAATACTAGGCTATGAAAATCAATCAGATTATTTCAACGACGAGTTTTATTTTGGATCAGTGGTGGGGCGTTACGCTAATCGTATTGCTGGAGATACTGTTGTTATTGACGATATAGCGTATAAAATTTCTACTACTGACGGAGGGTATCATTTACACGGCGGCACGTTGGGTTTTAATAAAAAAGTTTTTACAGCTTTACCTTTTTGTACGGATAATAGTGTAGGTTTATCTTTAAAATATGTGAGCCCACATTTGGAAGAAGGATTTCCTGGAGAGTTAACTTTGGAGGTACTGTATAGTTTGGATGATGATGATAACTGGACAGTTGAATATAAAGCTATAAGCGATAGAACAACCATTCTTAATCTTACACAACATACTTATTTTAATTTATCGGGTAATTTTAATACAACCATAGATAACCATACACTAAAAATTAACAGCCACTTCTATTTGCCTGTAAATAAAGCGCAAGTGCCCATTGGTAATTTTGAGAATGTAATTAATTCGCCATTCGATTTTACAGCCTTAAAAAATATTGGAAAAGATATTCAACAAAACAATGCTCAATTAAAATTAGGAAACGGTTATGATCATACTTGGATATTAGAAAAAGTCATTACTCCGTTATTAAAAAATGCAGCTACATTAATAGAGCCAATTAGTGGCAGAAGGCTTGATGTATTTACCACAGAGCCTTCCATTCATTTATATACAGGTAATTTTTTAGAAAATGTAGTCGGTAAATCAGGTCTTGTATATGGTAAACGCTCAGGACTATGTTTGGAAACACAGCATTTTCCTGATACTCCAAACAATAATAATTTTCCAACAACCATCTTACAAGCAGGTGAGGAGTTTTACAGTAAAACTGTTTTTAAATTTTCTGTGGTATAATCATTGTAAAAATCGTTGCCTTAATTTCATTTCTCCATAAAGAACCATCGCCTTGGTCGTTTGTAATGTATATTGTACTCTGTAATATTTTTCATATTTCATAATCGGATCCTATCAAAATTTCAATCTAGCCGTTATTTAAATGGTGCTTTTACTTTTAATTTTTTTTAAGTTCTTTTCTACTAAAATAGGTAGTGGCAAATGACAAAAGTTTGGTTCTGTTGTACGATCAATTTGAGCTTGTTGAACCCTGTACTTATATAAACTCTGACCAAAATCATTTCTCTACCGCTTCTCTATCATCTTTTACTGCATATCAAGTAAATACTTTTACAAAATAATTTTTATCATTTTAAATTATTTGTATGAAAAAGGTACTTCTTGCATTTGATGGAAAAAATTTTTCCGAAGGTGCTTTTCAATTTGCTCAAAAACTAAATGAGTTACAGCCCATTTTACTTACGGGTGTTTTTTTGCCCTCTTCTGTATTTTCCAATATGTGGACATATGCCGATGCCAATGCAGGCATATTTGCTCCAATGATTGATGAAGAACATACAGAAATGATGGAGCAAAATATGGTACAATTTGAAAAACGCTGTCAAAGTAATGGCATTGATTATAGAGTGCATAAGGGCTTTACCGACTATGCCCTGCCAGATTTAGAAAAAGAAAGTATTTATGCTGACTTGCTAATAATTGGTACAGAAATTTTCTTTGAGAATTTGGGTACACAATCACCCAATACCTATTTACAAGATGCATTGCACAGTATAAAATGTGCAGCCATATTGGTACCTGAAAAATTTATATTTCCTGACAGTATTGTGTTGGCGTATGATGGTAGCTATGATTATGTATTTGCCCTAAAGCAATTTGAATATTTATTTCCTGAGTTATGCAACAAAGA
>JANOZW010000227.1:0-3044 GCA_031429575.1 Ferruginibacter sp. | reverse complement strand
ATCACCCGAATTGATGATGAAGGTAAATACTCATTTACACCAAAATAGGTACTATTAATTTTTCCATAAAAATTAAGATGCAAATTTTAACAACAACATTGATAAAATACCAAACAACATGATTAATTTTATAATATTGCTTAGTGTGTGATAATCTTTTGCTGAACTTGCTTTGGTTAATTTCATCAACAAAAATATGGTAGGTATTATTACCAACAATAAAATATACAATGCAGCCAACCACCAACCACTTTGCCATGCATACAATTGCACTATGGCCAACGCAGCAATTGCCACCACTATCCACACACCCACAAAAACCTTTGTGGCAGGCACTCCCCAAGCTATGGGCATGGTATTGCAATCATACTTTCTATCGCCTTCCATATCTTCCAAGTCTTTTATAACTTCTCTTATAAGTGTGGTTACAAATGCGAAGCAAGCATAGAGCAAAGTAAATTTAAAAAATTTGCGCACGTTCAGATTTTCAGCATTATCTGCAAATCCTTTTAGCGAAAATAAATCGGCACCAGCAAATAAATATACAACCAAAATAACCCAAGCGGTAAGAGCTGCTATCATTAAATTACCAACCAATAATTTTTTCTTAAATGTGGTAGAGTAAAACCACAAAGCAAAAACACAAAGTAAATTAATAAGTGCAATAGGCAATACTTTTATTTTATAACTTATGTAAATGCTAATTAGTACGCCTGTTACAGATAAAATCCAATGCCAGACAATTGCCCAACGTCTTTTAATAAATTTATTTATAATGACTCTTTCAGGTTTGTTAATGGCGTCAATTCGTATATCAAAATAATCATTAATAATATAGCCTGCGCCTGCAATACATACAGATGAAAATATCAACAAAAAAAATAAAATTGAAAACTTTTGTTGAGGTTGTTCTTTCAATGAGGGAATGTAAACACAAAAGTAAAATAGCAACTGTGTTATAACAATGAAAACCAAATTTGGCCACCTCATCAACCTAAAAAATGCAGCCAATAATTTCATGTCATTATTTTTTTAGGTTATTATGCTTTTAAGCGGAGGGTATATTATTTGTATCATTCCAATCATCATTCAATTTCAATACTTTTTCTATCACATCTCTTACACAGCCTTTACCGCCATTTATTGGAGAAATATAATGCGCAACGGCTCTCACTTCTTGCACAGCATCTGCGGGAGCGCATGCTATACCTACGGTTTGCATCGGCACTACATCAGGTATATCATCACCCATGTACAATACCTGCGACCATTCTAATTTTTTTTCTGTAACAAATTTATTTAAAACTGCTTGCTTATTTTTTATACCGAGTTCTACATTGTGCACACCAAGTCTTGCCAATCGCATTCTTACTGCTTCAGAAGACCCACCCGATATAATTAGAATTTCGTATCCCTTTTTTATGGCCAATTGTAATGCATAACCATCTTTTATATTCATGGTTCTTGCCATCTCTCCATTATCCAATAATATGATAGAGCAGTCGGTTAATACACCGTCCACATCTAGCACAAATAGTTTAATTTTTTTAAAAAGGGCCAATACATTCATACAGCATTATTTTTGGTTATCCCTCCATTCATATACCCAAGTGCTTTGTATCATTTCTAAATGACCCTCATTACTTTCTTCACGCTTGCCAACAAAACTTGGTATTTCTAATATCCAAGTCAATAAATCTGTAAAACGAAGCCTGTATATTTTGCCTTCGTTAAACTCATCGCCAAAGCGTTCGTATAATTTTATGGCAATGTCTTCGTAGTCGTTCCAATGTATAGGTAGTTCAAAACTCATAAGTAAAATGTGAAAATATGAAAATATGCAGTTGTGCAAATAACACAAGTACAAATTTGTATTGATTATATTTTTTTATTAAAAAATCATTATTTACTTTAAATAAATAAGTGGTACAACTTTGCACATTTGCCTATTTGCCAATTTGCATATTGCATTTACTCCCCCAAAAACTGTGTTTGATCTGGCAACGTTACCTCTATATCTCCACCTGCACCAATCAAGGTACATTGGCATCCCAATCTACTACTCAATCTTGGGTTTATAGCCCTATCAATAAAATCTTCTTCTTTGTCACTAAGTTCTTCTACAAGTGTTTCGCCTTTATCTATATATAAGTGGCAAGTGCTACAAGCACATACACCACCACAGTTATGATGAAGATTTATATCGTTTTTTAGTGCTACTTCCAGTATTGATTGATTGCCTTCTATATTAGATAACGTGATCGGTTCAAGTCCCTTCTGCTCAAATTTGAATGTAATATTGTACATATTTCGTTTTTCGAAGTGCAAAAGTAATGCAATTTTATGGTCATATAAAATATGCAACGCACTTACCGTCATTTGGTTTCAAAAAAAAACCTATTTTCGTAATCCCTTATATTTTACATCATGAAAACAATTAATGTATTAATAGCTCCCTTAGCGCTATTGGTTTTAACAGCGAGTTGCAATAGCAGTAAAGAAAAAACTGCTCCAACCATTGCTACAGTAGATAACAAAAAAATAGAAGTACTACCTACCAATCCACAAAAAGGTGCCGTAATAAATATGCAGGATACGGTGGAAATTAAAAGGATGGTACTTTGCCTAAAAGACAGTTCAAAAACAAGAGAAGGCATGTATGCTAAGTTGGCGAATATCTACAATAAAAAATTACCCGATGCCATTAAAGCCAACAAACTTATAATAACAGGTGCCCCAATGGCTTGGCATACGATGCAAAAAGCGGCTTATTTTTTTGAAGCAGGAATACCTGTGAATAAAGCTCCTGCAAAACCTGGCAAAGGGATGTATATGAAAAACACCGGCAATGACAGTGTTTATATAGCACATTTTTTTGGGCCAAACGACCTTACCATTGGTGCTTATGATGCCATAAAGGAAAAAGCAAAAGAAAACCATAAAGTAACATCTGCTGCCTACGAAGTGTATATTGATAACCCTTTTGTAATTACAACCGAGCCGCTAGACTTATACAAATTACAAACAGATATTGTGTGGCCATT
>JANOZW010000226.1:0-5849 GCA_031429575.1 Ferruginibacter sp. | reverse complement strand
AATTTTAATTGTTTTAGCTGGCGCCCCAAATGAAACAGAATATGGTTCCGTGTTCTTTAATACTAAAGATCTGGCACCTATTACAGAATTCTTTCTCCATTTAAAAATAATCTACACCACCACTCAAAATTCATTAAACTCCACAACAAAAGCCGATGGTTTATTCGTTTTTCGCAATGCTCGTAAATTGTTTTTTCAATAAATGCTGGGTTAATAAATTGATGGCAGGCAATATTTTTGCCCAACAATAATTCTTTTACATAAGCAGCATTTTCTCCTCTATACCAACTTTCGTCTGGTGCACTAAAGCCTTGTTTCTTTCTATTAACTATTTTTTCTGGTAAAATATCTTTCATTGCTTTGCGCAATACATTTTTACCATCATCAAAATCACTGTACGCTTTTTGTTTATTGCCAAGCTGGTTTTCATCTATCTTCTTCATTAGCTCTAAATTACCAAGCTTATGTTTTACAGGTATCTTTTGAGCAAAGTTAACCAAATCATTATCTAAAAATGGGAAACGTTCTTCCAAACCATGAGCCATAGCTAGCTTATCGCCCACCAAAAGCAAACCTGGTAAAAACGTTTTTATTTCAAAATATAAACTATTTTGTATTTGCTCCTCAGCGGTACTGTATTTTAGTTTTTCATTAAAAGTAAATACTCTCTCAAATATTTCCCTAGGCTCTTCTATTTTTATTTTTTCTAACACATGTGGTTGAAAAAGATGTTGCTTATCCTCATCATTGGTAAGCCTTTGCCAAAACCCGTAGTAATTATTAAAAAATTCTTTTTGGTTTAGTGATTGAAAAACACGGTAATACCGCCAAGGATATCCACCATACAATTCATCCCCACCTGTGCCTTGTAAGCACACTTTTACAAATTTGCTAGCAAGCCTGCTGATGTAGTAACTCGGGTAACTCATACCCACACGTAAATCTTCTAAATGCCAAACCAGTTTGGGCAATGCAAATTTTATATCTCCAGCATTTAATACCTGCTCATAATGCTCACTTTTAATAAAATTGGCAGTAAGCTCAGCATCTATCCTTTCATCATAGCCAGCTTCTACACCTTGTACTTCGCTCATTTCAAAACCTGCGGTAAAGGTATAAAGTCTGCCTACATGTTTGCTTGCCAGTACGCTTAATGAGCCACTATCCATACCACCACTCAAATAGCTACCCACAGGTACATCTGCTACCATTTGTTTGGATACTGCTTTGGTTAATAGCCTTTCTGTTTCTTCTGTAGCTTCTTCAAAACTAATATTGTTATCGGGCTCACTAAAATCATAATCCCACCAGCTGTTATGCAATAGGGGTGTATCAACATTTACCTTTACTGTATTAGCAGGAGGTAACATGGTTACACCTGCAAACAAAGTATTAAAAGTAAATACGTTTTGAAAAGTAAAGTATTCGTTTAAGGCAGATAAATTTACTTCTACCTTAAAAGCAGGGTGCTTTAAAAAAGCTTTTATTTCCGATGCGAAAAGCAACACACCATTTTGTTGAAAATAATAGAGTGGCTTTACGCCAAATCTATCTCTGCTAAGCCATAAAGTTTTAGTTGGTTTATGCCAAGCGGCTACAGCAAACATGCCATCTAGCTTTTCAAAAAAAGTTGTTCCATATTCTGCCAATCCTTCACAAATAACTTCTGTATCGCCGGTAGATACAAAGTCATGCCCTTTCGATTTTAAATCTAATCGTAAATCCAAATAATTATAAATACAACCATTGAAAACAACGACCCATTCTCCATTATGGCTCATCATAGGTTGTGCGCCTTTGGGAGAAATATCCAATATTGATAAACGTCTATGGCCAAGTGCCATATTTTCATCAATATACAAACCTTCCCCATCTGGCCCACGATGCGCCATGGCATCTACCATTGTTTTTATGGTTTGATGCGAAACAGGTTGTTTATTAAAATTAAAAACGCCAGCTATACCACACATAATTTACTTGCCTACGTTTTTTAAAAAATGAATAATGTAATCAAAATCTTCTTTTACCATTTTGTTGTGCATTGGAATACTCATGCTGTATTGGTCTGCTGCAAATGCACCTGGATAGTCAGATGGTTTTATATCATACATTTTGGCATACACATCTAACATATGTATAGCATGTGTGCCAGGTCTTGTAGAAATGCCATTTTGTTGTAAATACTCCATAATATCATTTCTTTTCATTGGCGCTTTAGCTTCATCTACAAATGTTACATAACTCTGCCAGCCATGTTTATAACCATCTGGTGCTTTTGGCGTAGATAGCCAAGGAATATCTTTTAATTGCTCAGCATAATATTCTGCCCATTTTTGTCTTTCATCTATAAACAGATCTAACTTTTTTAATTGTACTACACCAATGGCACCTTGTATATCTGTCATTCTATAGTTATATCCTACCATTTCAAAAGCCGATAAAATATATGGCTTAGGGCCATGATGTCTTTGCTCTTCAGATATAGATGCGCCATGGTTTCTAAGTCTATCTATTCTTACAGCTATCTCATCATCATTTGTAGTACACATACCACCTTCGCCAGTTGTTACACTTTTGCGTGGGTGAAAACTAAAACAACCCACATCGCCTAATCCGCCTGCTGGCCTATCGCCTATAGCGCTACCTGCTGCACAAGCGCCATCTTCTACAATTTTTAATTGAGGGAATTTTGCTTTTATTAAATCAATATCTGCACATAACCCAAAAAGATGCACAGGTATTATTGCTTTCGTTTTTGAAGTAATTTTTTCGGCAATTTTGTCAATATCAATATTGAATGTATTGATATCAATATCTACAAAAACAGGAGTGGCATGACAATATTTAACAGCATTAGCCGTAGAAACCCACGTGAAGGCAGGTACCAAAACCTCATCACCAGGCTCTACACCACAGGCCAACAATCCTAAGTGCAAAGCTGTGGTACAATTAGATACTGCAAATGCATGTTTTACTTTATGCCTTTCTGCAAATAAAGTTTCAAATTCTTTCACTTTTGGCCCTTGAGTAATCCAACCGCTTTCTATAGGCCCTCTACATGCTTCCCACTCTTCGATACCCATACTTGGCAAGCCGATGGGAATATTTCTTTTTTCCATAATGTATTTTATTATCTTTTACGCTTTTTTATCAACACCAGTTTCTATTCTCCAATCTATTAATTTTTGCAAACCTTCTTGCAAGTTGAAGCTGTATAAGAAACCTAGTTCTCTCTCTGCTTTTACTTTGCTACCAATTCTATTTTGTACCATGGCTCTTGCATCGTTTTCTGAATATGGTTTATATGTTACTTGCAAAGATGATTTTTTCATTTCCAAAATGGTATCGCACAATTGTTTTATAGATGTTTGCACCTCTGTACCCACATTATAAAAGCCAAAGGGCACATCTGATTTTGCTGCGGCTACATTACAAGCCGCCACATCTTCTACATATATAAAATCATACGCTTGCGAACCATCACCATTTATTACTGGCGCTTCGTTTGCTTCAATTTTATTAAGCATAATAGGAACAACGCCTGTGTAAGCTGCTGTTTGATCTTGTCCTGGGCCATACACATTCATATACCTCAAACCAATGATTTCTAAACCGTATCTATCGTTGAATGCAGTAGCCATGGCTTCTCCAGCAATTTTGCTTGCGCCGTAAAAGTTTTTGTTATTAAAAGGATGATTCTCTGTCATCGGCAATTCTACTGCATCGCCATACACTGATGCAGACGAGCTCCAAATTAGCTTTTTAATATTATTATTTACACATGCTTCTAACACGTTAAATGTGCCAGCAATATTAACATCAAATGCAGTACGAGGAAAATCTTTACAATGCAACAACCAAAGAGCAGCTGTGCAAAAAACAACATCCTTACCTCCCATGGCGGCGTTCAATACATCTACTTCTCTTATATCTCCACCGTTTGGAAAAAGGGTACATCTTTTATCTTCTAAACATGCGGTAATATTGTGTATTTTCCCCCTTGCAAAGTTGTCGTATATAACCACCTCTGCTACATTATTTTTTAAAAGTTCTTTTACTATAAAACTACCGATAAACCCGGCACCGCCAATTACAAGGCATTTTTGGTTTTCTAAATTCATATAAATCTATTTATTAAATTTTCTTATGTCGCTCACCAATTCAATAGCCCTCTTTGTTTCAATAAGAGGAAAACCATTGCCTGCTAAAATTTGTTTGTAAGAATCAGTATGTAATTCTGTAAATCCTTCGCTAAATTCAAATTCATCACCATCTATAGATAAAGTTCTAAAGGTTTTTTTATCAGTATCCTTCGCTTCTTGTGGTAATTTATTGGCATCTATACTCAATAACCAGTTTACTGTTGCTTTTTCAAGTTCTAGCTTTCCAGATGCGGTTTGTATGCCATGTTCTAAAACGGCGCTTTCTTTTACATTTCCAAAAATCCACATAAGCATATCAAAAAAATGTACGCCTATATTGGTAGCTATACCCCCGCTTTTTTGTATATCCCCTTTCCAACTAGTGTGGTACCAATGCCCACGTGAGGTAAAATATTTTAAATCGATGATAAATTTTTTGTCTTTAGGCGCATTATCAATCTTTTCTTTTAGAGCAATTATAGCCGGGTGTATTCTAAGTTGTAAAATGCTATAAACACTGTGCCCAGTTTCCTTTTCGATATCTAATAATGAGTCTATATTCCAAGGGTTAAGCACTATTGGTTTTTCGCAAATAACATCTGCACCTATACGTAGGCCAAACCTTATATGAGAATCATGCAAATAATTAGGGCTACACACCGAAACATAATCTATTTTGGTCCCTTGTCTTCTAAGTTTCTCTACGTGCCTATCAAAACGTTCAAATTCTGTAAAAAACTCTGCATCAGGAAAATAGCTGTCCATAATGCCAACAGAATCGTGTTTATCTAAAGCAGCTAACAAGTTATTACCTGTATCTTTTATGGCCTTCATATGTCTTGGTGCTATATAACCACCAACTCCAATCAGTACAAAATTTTTCACCTTATTTTATTCGTTTTACAATATTATTTTCTAGTGTATATTCTTGACCACTTTCTTGACAAGTTGCAAAATTATCATTATTAAATTTAAGTTTATGACCAAATTCACTCATCCAGCCAATTTGACGACCCGGGTTACCTACTATTAGTGCATAGGCAGGTACATTTTTAGTAATTACAGCACCAGCACCAATAAAGCAAAAAGAGCCTAAAGTGTTACCACAAACAATTGTAACATTTGCGCCTACGCTTGCCCCTTTTTTTATAAGTGTCGTTTTGTATTCCTCTTTTCTACTTACGGCGCTTCTGGGATTTATTACGTTTGTTAGCACCATACTTGGCCCTAAAAAAACATCGTCTTCACATATTACGCCCTCGTAAATACTTACATTATTTTGTACCCGCACATTGTTTCCTAAAATTACTTTTGGAGAAACAACCACGTTTTGACCAATATTACAATTTTCGCCAAGTACACAGTTTGGCATAATATGGCTAAAATGCCAAATTTTTGTTCCCTTACCTATTGTACAACCATCATCTACATACGCAGACTCATGCACAAAAAAATCTTTTTCCATCGTTCTATTTTATATTCTTTAGATATTCACCATAGCCACTTTTCTTTAAACCGTTTGCTAATTTTTCTAAGGCTTGCTTATTTATAAATCCCATTCTATAGGCAATTTCTTCTGGGCACCCAATCTTAAGGCCTTGCCTTTTTTCTATTACCCTCACATATTCTGTAGCATCACTTAAACTATCAAAAGTACAAGTATCTAACCATGCAAAACCTCTGTCTAATACCGCTACTTTCAATTTT
>JANOZW010000225.1:0-2307 GCA_031429575.1 Ferruginibacter sp. | reverse complement strand
AAACCTAATAGAAAGGTTATGGCGTTATTTTAAAAAGAAAGTTATGAAGAATAAATATTATGATGATTACATCAAGTTTGAAAATGCGGTTGAAACATTTTTCAAAACATTTAGCGATAGAATAGAAGATATGAAAACTTTGTTAAATTTTAAATTCGGATTTATTAAAGCAAATTAGTATAATATGAAATGAACACACTTAAAAGTTTAACCGCAGCTATTCAGAATACCAATACATTTTTTCTAAATAGGGTGCAGAAGCAAGTAAATGCAGCCATGACCCTGCGAAACTGGGTAATTGGTAGCTATATTGTAGAATATGAACAGTTTGGAGAAGATCGTGCTACTTATGGCAAAAAGGTATTGGAAACGCTTGCCTCCCGATTGAAGCAGCAAGGCTTGATAGGAATGGCTGAAACCAATCTTAAATTATTTAGGCAGCTTTATTTAATATATCCTCAAATTCGTCAGACACTGTCTGACGAATTAAAACAAGCTGATTTACAAAAAATTGCAATAGGTCAGACGATGTCTGACTTATTGAGCCCTATAAAAACTAATTTAACAAGCGAATTCCCAAATGAAATAAAGGCTTCTATTCTTATAAACAACCTTAGTTTTTCCCATTTTATTGAACTTATAAAAGCAGATTCTGACATAAAACGTAGATTTTATGAAGAACAGGCCATAAACAATAATTGGGGTGTAAGAAATTTAAAAAGGGCTATTGATAGCTTATTGTATGAGCGTACAGGCTTAAGTACTAATAAAGCAGCAGTGCTGAAGGAGCATATTACCACAAATCAAGTTAAGCCCGAGGATGTTTTTCGAAATACCTATTTATTGGAGTTTTTGAGGCTAGAAGAAAAAGCTGCTTACTCCGAAAGTGATCTTGAAACAAGCATTATAAACAACCTGCAAAATTTTTTAATTGAAATGGGGCGTGGCTTTTGTTTTAAAGTAAGGCAAAAGCGCATAACATTTGATAACAAACACTACCGTATAGACCTTGTTTTTTACCACCGTATTTTAAAATGCCATGTACTGCTTGATTTAAAGATTGGTGAATTTGACCACTCCGATGCAGGACAAATGAATATGTATCTCAATTACTATAAAGACAAAGAACTAACCCAAGGCGATAACAATCCCATTGGTATTATTTTATGCAGTGGTAAAAATGAAGCTTTGGTAAAGTATGCCACCATGGGTTTGCCACAACAGGTATTCGTTTCAAAATATTTAATAAATTTACCGAGTGAGAGGGAATTGCAAGAGATTGTGAAAGGGGTGTAAATTAATATCATTTGAAAACTTAATTAGTAGTTGAAAACGATGTAAATCAATTTTCAATGACATTGTTCAAAAATAGACGAAGGGAAATTATAAGATAAAATTCTTTAGGATTATATTGTTCAATGGTTATTGTATGTGTTTAATTTGCCTTAGTAATTAATCTAAAAATCGTTAAACAATATAAATCCTTCTTCTATTTTAAGTTGAATTATAGAAATCTTTTTATTTAAACTGTAGTAGGTATTTTACTTAAAAATACATCTTTAAGCTTATCAGCATTACATATACAATGGTTTGCACTTTTCTAGTAGTATTATTGCTAAAGATTTTCAAAAAAATCTCTGTATCCTCTACCAATAGGAATCGGTACTCCATTTACTTCTACTATTTCTGCTGTGTAGGATTCTATTTTTTTTGTAGATATTATAAAGGAACGATGAATACGTTTGAAATGTTCTGTAGGAAGAATGTATTCGATTTCATGTGTACTCATTTTTGATATGTATTCTTTTTTTGTTGTAATAATTTTTATATACTCACGTTGGCTTTCTATATAAATTATATCAGAAAATAAAATTTTCACTTTCTTTTTTTGCACGGTTAGAAAAAGGTAATCTTTAATTTCAAAATGTTCATTTGACTGCTGTTTTTCTGAATTTAGGCTTCCCACATTTGTTGAAGTCTTTATTTTATTTACTGCTACAAGAAACCTTTCAAACTCAAAAGGTTTTAGTAGATAGTCTATTACATTTAATTCAAAACCCTCTACTGCATATTGATGGTAGGCAGTTGTAACAATAACTGCAGGAGCGTGAGTAAGTGTTTTTAAAAAAGCCATTCCTTTTAATTTGGGCAAATGAATATCCAAAAAAATAAGTTGAATGCTGTTTGTACGCAGCCAGTCAGTTGCCAAAATAGCATCTTTAAAAGTATTCTCTAATTTTAAAAAAGGTACTTGAGTATCATAATAGAAGATGAGCCCTTAGCTGTAAAAATATTATCAGATTATGT
>JANOZW010000224.1:0-5775 GCA_031429575.1 Ferruginibacter sp. | reverse complement strand
GTTTTTTATTTTTTGTGTTATTTACATTTTGGTATGTTAAAATACTAACAATAAAAAGTAAAAATAATAACCATAATTTGTTTTTATGTTTAGCTAAAAAAGTTTTTTCTGTGGCTGGAATAACAGGCACAGGCAAATTCATATCTGCAAAATATTTATCTGCCATATCATTATCTACCTCCACCTTATTTAACCTTTGCTCGATAAAATCATCAAAGGCCTCTCGGCTGCCTTTATGCATTTTTACGATTTTCATATAGCTGTGTATTTTGAATGTTATTTTTTAAAATTGTTCTTGCATTGTTTAAATGCCATTTACTTGTGCCAATAGATATGTTTAACGCATGGGCAATTTGCTCGTGTGTGTAACCTTCCATTACATACATATTAAAAACCATAGAAGTATTAGTAGGCAAGGCTTGTACCATTTTTAATAATACCTTACTCTCCATATTTGAATAAGCACTAGGCACTATTAAAAAATCATTGTATTCTTTATCAGTTATTTCTTTTGTTTCAAATTTTGCACTTGCTTTTAAATCATTTAAACAAGTGTTTACCATTATCCGTTGTACCCATCCCATAAAAGCACCTTTGCTTTGGTATTGATTTATTTTTGTAAGCACATTATGCATGGCTTTATTGTAACTTCCAGCAGCATCATCCATATTTTTATGGTAGCGCAAGCACACTTTCATCATTGGCTGAAAACAATAGCGATATAACTGCTGTTGGTGAGCAGCATTGCCAAGTTTACAACCTTCAATAAAATTTTCCAATAACTGTTCCATAATCAATTAAAATGATATCCTAAACCAATACCTATAAATGGTACAAACGTATCTTCAATTAACAAAGGTGTGAGTGCAACCCTATACATAAAGCCATTCTTATAAGGCACATGCCTATAACCAATATTAAAGCTTCCAATAATACTGCCAAATGATTGTCTAAACGTTTCTTCTTGATATCTTTCCACCGTTGTAATACTAGTTGCCTCTCCTTTAAATTTAAAATAAGTTGCACCTACGCCTAATTCCAAAAATCCTTTTCTTTTTCCGAATAAATAGTTTAAAACAATTGGTATAGCAGTGAACTTTATTCTGCTATTTTCTATCACTCCAGCTACTGAATCTTTAAAATTTGAAACTATTCTTTCAAAGCCCACTCTAAACCCCCAACCATTACGTACACCTTTTGCTGTACGCATATCATAATTTATTGAATACAAACCTGCTGCTCCTAATAATTCTACAAAAGCAACTTTTTCATATCTAGTACCCATTACTTTATTTATTTTCTTTTGTTGTTTCAATTTCTCAACAGTATCTATCACATATATTTTAGTAAGTTTTAAAACATCCGAAAGTGGTACTGTCATTGTATCCTTTTCTAACAATCTGTAGATTTTTACATATTTAGCGGGAGCCTGCTCTATTACATATCCCTCGTAAAAGGTAATGCTATCTTTTAGATAAACCCTTTCTTTAAATTGTTGAGCAACACAAATGCTGCTAACGAATACAAACATTATTGTAAAAAAAATTGATTTTAATAACGACATAAAAAATAATTTCAATAGTATTGACAAGGGGTTCTATAAAAAGGTTGGGCAAATTTTACTATTTTTTTTACCATTGTATTAAAAGTAAAGTTATACTATTCTTAAAAATATTTTTTCATACACATCTGCAAATCAATTTACTTTGTACATTTATACTTTAAAACTATCGTATGGAAACTACAATTGACCAAAAAAGAAATTTATTAAACAATGCTGTAAAACAACTAAAAAAAGAATTTATAGGCATTGATGGTATCATAGATGAATTGGCAGATGTTATTCTACCTTGGTGGCTATTTCCCGAAAACCAAATGAGGCCATTAATCATAAATTTATGGGGTATGACTGGCAGTGGAAAAACAGCACTCATTAAGCGTTTGAGTATGTTGTTAAACTATCAAAACTTTTTATTGCGATTCGATATGGGAGAGTTTGGGGCTAGCAGCTCTTTTTTAAAATATGCGCTTACACGCCAACTCATTCAATTTAGTGGGCAAAGCCCTATTATTGTTTTAGATGAATTTCAATTTGCAAAAACGAAAGATGAGCAAGGCAAAGAAGTAAACAATACCAGCCTACGTATTATTTGGGATTTATTAGACAGTGGCGAATTAATGTACGAGCCTGATGGTAATAGTTACTACCTCACCAAAGCAAAAAAAGCGGTGCAGCTTTTAACCGCCGCTAAAAAGAATGGTATAGAAGTAAAAAATGGTATTGTAATAAAAGGGGTGAAAGAATTGTACGATGTGGTGAGCTCATTTAATTTTGGATATATAGATAGTTCGGTGGACAGAAGCGAAGGTAAAGTACCCTACTCCGATGCAGAAATATTGGTATCAGATACATTTTGTACAGGTATTTACGAAATGAATAGCAATGTATTTACTGATTTTAGAGATGTAGCTTCCAGAATAAAAGCGTTGCCAGATTTACAATCCATCATAGATTTTATAGCACAAATATTAGAAGAAGAATATGCATTTAAAAAAATGGATTTATCTCGCAGCCTCATTTTTGTAGTAGGAAATTTAGATGAAGCATTTTCTATGAGTAATAACATTAACCCAGATATTGATGCCGATGAGTTTAGGCGCTTCACTTTAAAAATAAATATTTCTGATATTAAAACAGCTTTACAAAGCCGTTTTAGAAATGAGCAAATTGCCCGCTTAGGTAACAATCATTTAATTTACCATGCTTTTTCACACAAAAATTTTGAGCAATTAATAAACCTTCATTTAAAATTAATAGCGGAAACTGCTAAGAAAAAATTTAAACTAAAAATACAATTTTCACAAGCCGTAAAAGACATGTTGTATAGCGAAGGGGTTTTCCCAACACAAGGTGTACGCCCTATCATCAGCACCATTCGCAATTTGGTAGAAAGTAATATTACCAAATTAATATTGCACATTTCAGAAGAAAAATTACAAGATATTGATAGTATTTTATGGGATTTTGTAAACGAACAATTTCAAATTAGTTTTACAAGTAATGGAAAAATAAAGAGCAAAAAGAATTTTATGGTTTTACAAAAGATAAATTCTTTGCGCAAGAGTACGCTAAACGACCTGCAGGCTATTGTAGCAGTACACGAGGCTGGGCATACAGTTGCCGCCATGATGTTTGCAAAAGTATTGCCTGAGTATGTTATTACTCGAACAGTGGATAGTGAAAGCAATGGCTTTGCATACATTTTATTGCCAGAAGAAATTATAACCTATCGCTTATTAAAAGACCAAATAAGAATAGGACTTGGTGGATACTTGGCAGAAGCGCTCATATTTGGTACAGAAAATAATACCACTGGAGTAAGAGGCGATTTAGAAAAGATTACACAAATAGCGCATCAAATTGTACGTGAATATGGCATGAGTGGCGATCCTTTTAAAATGAACTTACACCAGTATGGTGGTAACTCTTACCAATTTACATTTACTGATGAGCATGAAAAGCAGGCCCAAGGCATTATTAATGAATGTAGAAAAGAAGTAGAAGAATGCTTAAAAGAACATAAAAAGTTATTGATTACGATATCAAAATTTTTAAGCAATAACAGCAGACTTAATAAAGATGCATTAAGAGAAATGGCAAATGATTATTTTATAAAAAATAAATTAATACCAATAAAATTTGTTGAAAGCACATCGTATTATGATTTTAGAAAAAGGGTTGATCTTTTAAAATAGATTTAATAAAACCCTTTAGCAGCAACACTTTTAAAAAATATTTCATTGTAAGAAACAATATTTTAACATCGTAGTTATGCACAAAAAATATTTTTGGCATGCAATATGCAAAGTACTGAATCTCTAGCAGTACTCAATATCAGCAAAAATATTTTTTTATTTCTTAAATTTCTTATTATGAAAAAGTTGTGTACGACTGCCACCGTGGCGGTATCTTTAATCCTATTATCTAGCATGAGCTATGCTCAAGAAAAAGTTAGTCCAGCCATGGCAAAAACTCCTCCAGTTACTAAAATTGCAGCTATTGAGACTGTAGCAGTAAAAGTCCAAGGAGGTACAATAGCAGATGTTGTTGCCGCTTCTAAAGCTCACTCAACATTGTTGGTAGCGCTTAAGAGTGCTGGGTTAGTTGAAACCTTAAAAGGCGCAGGACCATTCACCGTTTTTGCACCTACAAACGATGCGTTTTCCAAAATACCTGCAGCTGCATTAGATAATCTTTTAAAACCCGAAAACAAAGAAACCTTAAGCAAAGTGCTTACAGGCCATGTTGTTAGTGGTGCTGTAAAAGCAGAAGATATTCTTGCAGCAATAAAAGCAGGCAATGGTACAGCATCATTTGCTACTGTAAATGGTGATAAATTAATTGCCACTAGCGAAGGTGGAAAAGTAAAATTAACAGACAGTGCCGGTAATGCAGCATTTGTATCTACTGCAGATGTAGCAGCTGATAATGGTGTAATACACATTATTGATGCTGTGTTGGCTGGTAAGTAATAATTGAAAAACAATACCCGCTTTACAATCCCTCAGACAAAAAAGTCAGCCTCCTTAAAAATAAAAGGAGGCTGACTTTTTTTATGTAAAAAATAATTATTTAATTTAATTAAACTTTATAGTTGCTTTTATTTTATCGTACTCAGCAGCTTTTTTAGGATTGGCTTTTGCATTGTACACATCGCTAAGGTTGGTTAGCACTTGTTGGTATTTAATCTTTTGGTTTACCGTAAGTTTAGGTTGAGCCTCAAAATATTTTAATGATGTTTCTGCATATGGAATCATCTCATCCATTTTTGCTATAGCTTTTGCGTTAAGATCTTTCTTCTTTTTTAAATCTGCTGGCTTTGCCAATTTACCTTCTTTTATCAAAACAGCACGAGAGCTATAATCAGCGGCTATATTAAATAAATGATTCGTCAAAAGCATATTTGCATCATTTCCTTTATCATTCGGTATGGTAGCTTTTAATACAGAAATTAATTTAGCAGATGTAGTAGAATCGATGGTTGTATAATCTTTCACATAAATACTGTTGTATAACTCTATTGAATAATTATATCCATTAATAAAATTGGTTGGATCTTTTGCTAGCAATGTTTCGTAGCGAGCAAAAATGGCTTTTTTATCTCCACCCTTAGAAATATTTTCAGTTTCTATAGCATCCCAAAAGCTATTTTGAGGATATGCAGACTTCGCTTTTGCCATTATAGGAGCTAAGTTACCAACATCATTTTTTGAATTATAATATGAAACCAAAAACTCATATACTTGCTCATAATCTTTTCCTGTTACTCCAGCATCTGTTATGGTTTTATATGCATTTAATCCACTAACAGTATCTTTAGCTTGTAGTGCGGCCGCAGCCATGTTTATTAAAAGTGCAGTATCTAATTTATTTGCTTTAAAACCCTCGTACTGATATTTTCTTTCAATAATAAAATTTTCCATCATCTGTGCTTTAGAAAAAGCGTTGTAAGAAGATGCGAAATTTTTGGCATTAAATTCTGAAACACCTACATCATAAAATCCACCATACAAATCTAAATAAGGTAAATGCTGTTCAAATGTCATGCGGATATCTTTCTTATCGTTTACTTGTTGCAATTTAAAAGCTTCAAATGCAATTAATTTGTAATTGTATGCATCGGTTTTAGAAGTTGCCGCATCTTTAGATAATTCATTATAAATTTTTCCTTTATAATACAATCCATCAGCACTATTTGCATTTTTAGCATCAGC
>JANOZW010000223.1:0-8658 GCA_031429575.1 Ferruginibacter sp. | reverse complement strand
AGTATCCAACAATGTTTTACCATTGGCAACTATTTGCATAAAAGAGAATTGTATGTCAAGAGCCGTGTGAAGGGAGACTTTCAAGCACGGTTCTGTGAGAGGCTTGCGCTGAAATGTGCTTGCCTACTTGACCGCTACCGTTGGCTGCAATTAAAGTCCTGAAATAGGTTGACTCCAAATCATGGGGTAAGTCAACAAAAAACAGGACTAAAAATGAACAAAAAAAAGGGTTTTTCATTAAGCCAAAGCAAGAAACAAAACCAAGGAGGAATTGGTAAGCAACAGCTTTTCTACACCGAAGATTTTAAGCTAAAAATTGTAAATGAGGTATTGAGTGGTAAACTCAATAAGCACCAAGCACAACAAATTTATGGCATCAAAGGCAATGCAACCATCCTCTATTGGATAAGGCAAAGCCAGGGCTTAAAAGGCTACGAAAAAATTGAAATGCCAGTGGCTAACTTTGCTACCATGAAACAAAATATCAACGATAAAAAACTAGAGCAAGAGAATGCCGAACTCAAAGAATTGCTTCGAGTAGCAGAGCTAAGAGCTGACCTTTGGCAGCATGCAATTGAGATAGCCGAAAAGAAATTTGGCATTGATATTAAAAAAAAATTCGGAGCCAAACCATCCACAGTTTTAAACAACAAAGACAGCAAGAAAAAGTAATAGAAATGTGTGCCGTTTTTGGTGTGAGTAAACAAGCCTATTATGCACAATTAAAAACCAATACAAAGAAATGTTTAAAAGAAAAAGTGGTGGTAGATTTAGTGGTAAAAGAAAGAGCGATTTGGAAAAAAGGTAGTGGCAGAAATTTACATAAATGCTTGGAAAAAGAGTTTGAAAAGCATCAATTAAGTATCGGCAGAGATAAGTTTTTTACGATATTGCGAAACAATGGTTTACTCATAAAACATCGTAACAACAAGGCTCGTACTACACAGAGCTACCATTTTTTTAATAAATATAAAAACTTTGTACCGTACAATTATATATGCACAAGAGCCAATGAAGTATGGGTGTCGGACATCACATACATATGGCTGCAAAAGGAAAGACACTTTTGCTATTTGAGTTTGATTACTGACATGTATAGCAGAAAAATTGTAGGGTATTGTGTGCATGAAAATTTGAGTGTAGAAGGTTGTGTAATAGCTTTAAAAATGGCTTTAAAACAAAGGGTTAATAATGCAGAAAAATTGATACACCATAGCGACAGGGGTGTTCAATATTGTTGTGATGCTTATGTGAAATTATTGCAAAAAAATGAAGTGCAAATTAGCATGACTCAAACAGGAGACCCGAAAGAAAATGCTATAGCCGAAAGAGTGAATAAAACCATTAAAGGAGAATTTACAACCGAACAACAAATAAATTATAAAGATGTTGAAATAGCAAAAAGTGAAGTAAAAAATATCATAGACTATTACAATAAAAAAAGGCCACATAGAAGTGTGGAAATGCTCACACCAAATGTAGCACACCTACAAAAAAGAGAACTAAAAAGGAAATGGAAAACTAATTACAAAAACAATGAAAATCATGTAAATTTGTAATAAGGAAAAAACAAAAACGCTTGAGAAAAGGGCTTAATTAATTAAATATTTAAGTCTCTTTTCAAAAGAAATATTGGTAAAATAAGTATTTATTACCCCTACTCTTTTTACCAAAAAAGAGTCAACCAAAATCAGGACGTGACAATTTTAGCAAATGCCCAATAACAGATACATTAATGGATAACTCTAAACAATACCTAAAGATTTATCAAGAATTAGGAGAAGAAAGTTTCAATAAATGGGGATATTATTATCCACCAAAAAATTGGGAAGACTTTAATTCTTGGAATTATAATAGTTATGAAAAGTTTTTAAAGGAAAAGGAAGATGGGGTAAATAAGACAGAGATTTATATTAAACTATTAGATACAATTAATAATTTTGGATTTTATTTAGCCTTTCAAAATATGGACTATGAATTACTAAATAACGCAATTTATCAAAGCGCTAGACAGCAGCTATTGAACAATGCTTTAATTGCAAGCGTTCACAACCACCCATTTGTATTGAAACAAGTATTAAACTCGTTTGCTTGTAACGATTTTGACATACTTCAAAACTTTTTCCCAAAAAGTTTAGAGCATTCGAAAGATTTAAATTATTCTGCAGTTACAATTAATTTAATGATGGTGCTCTATTATGAGCAAACTGAACTTAGAGATGCAGCATTAAAAATAGCCGACAAATTCCTTGAAAAAAAAACTATACTTTGGCAGAAATACATTGTTATGTATTTCAAAGCAATAATAAATGAAGATGCTAAGGAAGCAAGTTTATGTTTACAAGAGTTATGCTTTGCTTATCAAGTTATGGAACATTCAGTTATGAAACTTTACAATAAACTTTCGAAATGTTTTTCATCACAAATTCATGGACTTTATAGATTTGTAAGATTTGTAAATAAAGAATTGTACAAAAATATTACTCAACCAACACATTTTTGTTTCGACACAGAGTTCGAAATATGGCAACTAAAAAATAACTATCCGTCAGGAAAACTTTTTTATACCTATCCCCCTGAATTGAATTATATGAATAAAATATTAGAAGCAAAAATACCAACGGTTACTCTTTATAATCCATATCCAAATAAAAAAGACTTATATAAAAATGTTGATAAATTTATATCAGAATTAACAGAGAACATACAAATAAATTCAAGGACACAGAACCAAAACTACCGCTAACATGGGGTTTTGCAATATTGGGGCAGGACGTTGTAATCTTCATCATTAGCTTTGCTGAAAGCATTTTCCAACTAGAAATTAAAACGCCACACTCAAATGAAATTATTAAAAAAACACTGCTACTTACAGAAGAACAAAAACTATTAGCACAAATACTAAAATTTCAAAAACTTGGGTGCCGATATGAGGAAAACAGGCGAAATGTAGTACTTATATTTTGTTATATTATTTTATTTCAAAAAGAACGGCTCCCAAAAATGGAAGCCGTTCTTTGTAAAATATTTTATCTTATTATTTTATTTCCTTCTGCATCGGATTCCCTTGCCCGCTTGCACCGCCACGGCCGCCGCCTGTTCTTGCTTTAAATAGTTGAAATTTGCTTGGCTCTTCGGTTACATTCCAGCTTTGGTTTTTTTCGTTTATGTCTGCGGTTTCACGCATGGGGTCTAATTTTATAGACGTTACTTTTTTAGATTTCATAAACGTTTTTACCACTTTATTTTCGCTTTTGCGCCATACTTGCACGGCTATGCGATCTATTTCTTTTGTGCCATCTTCAAATGTCCACTCTATAATTATCGGCATTACCAAACCGCCCTTATTGCTAAAGGTAAGTTCGTACATGGTTTTGCCGCCGGCTATTTGTATTTTTTGCTCCGTGGTAAAAGTATCTGGTACAGATGCTGGTATGGTATTGCTAAATGGCGTTTCATCCACCTTGGCCAAACCTCTTGCATAGTTCCAATAAAAATCACGCAGGCTTATATCGGCATCGGTGGCAAAGGCTATTTTCTTGTCTTCTCTGTTTCTTATTTTAGATACATCTTCAAAAGTATTTAGTAATGGTTTGCCTACTGGTTGGCTTATGGTAGATACTGAAGTTCTGCCTGGACCTTCTACAATTTCTGTAGAAAGATTTGCCCATTTTACGGTGTCTAAAGAAATATCTACAGGGTCGGTATTGTAAAACCAACCACGCCAAAACCAATCTAAATCTTCGGCACTGGCATCTTCCATTGTTCTAAATAAATCTGCCGGTGTGGGGTGTTTAAATGCCCAGCGTTTTGCATATTCTTTAAATGCGTAATCAAAATTTTCTCTACCCATTATTGTTTCTCTCAAAATATTTAGGCCTGTACATGGCTTGCTGTATGCATTTGGACCAAACTGTATTATGTTTTCGCTGTTGGTCATTATAGGTTCTAGTTGGTCTTTTGGCAGCTTCATATAATCGGTTATTTTATATGCTGGGCCACGACCACTCGGAAATTTATTGTCCCACAATTCTTCGGTTAGGTATTCTACAAAAGTGTTTAGGCCTTCATCCATCCAGCTCCATTGGCGCTCATCACTGTTTATGATCATCGGAAAAAAGTTGTGCCCTACTTCATGTATTACCACACCAAGCATTCCATTTTTTGTACCCTCGCTGTACGTACCATCTTTTTCTGTACGGCCATAGTTAAAACATATCATTGGGTACTCCATTCCATTGGCTGCTTCTAGGCTTTGCGCTACTGGGTATGGATATGGTATGGTAAATTTTGAATATGTTTTTATGGTATGCGCCACAGCTTTGGTACTGTATTTTCTGTACAAATTATATGCTTCTTTGCCATAAGCACTCATGCACATTATTTTTTTGCCTTCTACATATGCTGGCATGGCATCCCATACAAATTTGCGGCTGCTGCCCCATGCAAAGTCACGTACCATATCGGCTTTAAAAATCCATGTTTTCTTTTGGGTTGATTTTGTTTTTTCTCTTGCCTTGGCTTCATCAAGCGTTACTACTTCTACAGGTTCTTTTGCATTTTGTGCAGTAGCCCAACGTGCTTGCTGCGCAGGGGTAAGTACGGCTGCATAATTTTGGCATTCGCCTGTTGCCATTACCACATGGTCTGCGGGCACAGTCATGGCTACTTTATAATTTCCAAAGGTTAATGTAAACTCACCTGTGCCAACAAATTGGTGGTTTTGCCAGCCTTGATTATCGCTATACACACATAGGCGTGGAAACCACTGTGTCATGGTAAATAAATCATTACCATCGCCAGGAAAATTTTCGTATCCACCACGGCCACCATATTTGGTACGTTCTATAATATTGTAATTCCAATCTATTTTAAAAACAAATTGTTGCCCTGGTTTAAGTGTTTGTGGCAGCTCTACACGCATCATGGTTTTATTGATGGTATATTGCAATGGCGCACCCAAAGCATTGGTGACTTTGGTAATGTTATCGCCATATTCTTTATCTAACTTGCCTGTCATTAGCCTTTTTATTTCTGCTTCAGTAACGCCCTTTTGCATACCGTTACTGGTTTGATACCCAGAGTTGTTTATGCTGCTGTGTTCGTTTTCATCTAACTGTAGCCATAGGTAGGTAAGGTTATCAGGTGAATTATTAAAATAGGTAAGTGTTTCTTTACCTGTTAAAATTCTGTTCGGCTCATCTATTTCGCATACGATATCATAATCACAACGCTGCTGCCAATACTTTGGCCCTGGAGCACCGCTTGCTGTACGATACTCATTTGGTGTAGGCAATATGGTGCCTAGTTGTTCAAACCTATTGCCATGGTTGCTGCCAGGGTTGTTTTTAATGTCTTGTGCAAAGCCGTTTAATAAGTCTATGCTACATAAAATAAAAAGAATAACTTTTTTCATTTTTTTTGTTTGATGATGATTGTGTGAAGTTGTAAAGATAATTTTTTAAGGTATTCGCTCCAACGCAAATTTTACCGCCCATGTAAAAGTTATAGCGCTCAAAATATACACCCACCATTTTTGTGGCATTTTTGCAATACTTATTAATACATAACTTATGACTAATATGATAGATACAATTAGCATTTGCCCAACCTCTAGCCCCACATTAAACCCAAACAAACTCCAGCCAATGGTTTGGCCTTTTGCTAGCATAAAACGGATGGTATTGGCAAAGCCTAACCCATGTATAAGCCCAAAGAATAAGGCAAAGAAATAATTTAACCGTATAGCTTTTTGTGAAACATCTTTTTGTAATACATTAAATATACTTGTGATGATAATGGTGCAGGGTATTAAAAACTCTACAAATTTATCTCCAACATGCACTACATCATACACGCTGAGTGCCAATGTAAGGCTATGCCCAATGGTGAAGGCAGTAACGAGCACCAATACTTTTTTCCAATCTTTTAAAAGGTACACAGCTGTAAGTGCTACAATAAAAAGCTGATGATCTAATGCTGATGTACTTATAATATGCTGCCAACCTTCTTTAAAATAAAATGCTAAATCGTTCATATACTTGCTGTGGTATTGTACTTTGCTGTATGTTTGTGTTTTACTTTAGGTCAAATATATAAGTAAACGATTACTTTTTAATTATGCAAAGTTTTTTACTGAAATGTTTATTGGTTGCATTGTGTAGTTTTTCTACGAATACAGATGTGGCTTATCACCCCATATTTGTAACTGTTACAGAAATAGAGCACAATGCAAAAACAAAATCGCTAGAAATAAGTACCAAAATATTTACAGATGATTTTGAGAAAACCCTACGTGCAGCCTACAAAGCCAAGGTAGATCTATTAGATGGTTTGCAAAGGGCAGAAATGGATAAATTGGTAAGCGATTATATAAAAAAACATTTAGCCATTTCTATTGATGGAAAACCCGCAGCAATAAAATATGTGGGCTACGAAAATATTGAAGAAGCCATTTATTGTTATTTTGAAATAGAAAATATAACGGCTCCAAAAAAACTTACCATAACAAATAATGTTTTGTATGAGTACAAGAAAGAACAAATGAGTATTTTGCATGTAACGGTAGGAGGGAAGCGGCAGAGTACAAAGTTGAGTAATCCGGAGAAGTTGGCGGAGATGAGGTTTTAGAATAATTTAATTGCAAGAAAATTATGATGAAATAATTCTTTACATTTAGTTAGTTCTGCCAAAAATATATTCCTCTAATTGCAGCTAAGTAACCACTTAAGTGCCCTTTGTGCAAAGTATTTACTCTGCCTTTTATAGTAACTAGTTTGCCATTCATTATCTCAAATGATGGGTCATCAATGATTAATTTTTCATTAAATTCTAACCAAAAGCCATTTGCTTCTCCTGTTAAAATATTTTTGTTAGTATAAATTGCAAATTCTTCAAATCCTGAATGAAAGCGCCCTACAGTTTCTATATAATGCCCATGATATAATTTGTAATTTTTTGCAAGTTCTGAAATTGATATTTTTTTAGCTTTAATTGTTGTATCTAAATTTGTAATAGAGAAAGCCTTTTTTGGAGATGTTTTGCAAGAAACAAATGCAAGTGCACAGCAAATAATGATAAAGGCTTTAATAAAATTAGAATCTCTCATTTAAATAAAGTAAATGGTTTCTATTAGAATTATATAAATAACGACGAGAAAAATAAAAAATGTTATTCTATCACGGACTAAAGTCACCCCTTCGGGGGATTTAGGGCAATGCTGTTTAGTTAAGGTTCATATTGCTCTTTTATAATTTGTAAAAGTTTGATATTTACCTTTTAACCTTTTTATTTTTTTTGACCTTACATTCTGCCTATTGGGTATAATTGGTATTGTATACCCCTCAAATGCTTTTTGTAATTTGATTAATATATTTTCAATATCATTCTTTAAAAAGATTTCTACAATAGTGTTTTTCATTGATGCAATACTCAGATTTCCGTTTATTGCGTGATAATATTTTCCTCTTTTTCCTCTTAAATAATCTTCGCATTGTTTTTCTATTAGGCTTTGTAAATTAGAAACAAAAATACACGCAGCATAATCTTGTTTAATGCAAATCACTCTATGCCCACTAAACTGCTCCATTTGCAATTGGTTCTTTTGTTTGCCATAAGCAGTTTCTATACCCCAACGCAAGCCGTATAATTGTTTTAAATCTTCTAATGTATATATCTTTTCATCGTATAAATCTGTTAGTAAAACCTCTGTAATTCCGCTTGATAATTTAATTTTTACTGCTCTTATTTTTATTGTTTCATGAGTTGTTATTATACTACCATTGGCTTTCAAAGTCTTTACAGCCTCGCTTGTAGGCGATAAATGTATGATCATGCTTTTTTTTCTGCTAAGCATAAATTGTTTTATCTCTTTGTTAAAACCAAGCTTACAACGCATTACAAAATGCCGTGGTTCTTCTTCATGTAGCATTAAGAACATAAGTGCAAAACTTGGATATCCCCTATCAAAAAGGCTAAGGCTATCTTTAAATAAAAAAGGTACTCGTTTATTCATTATTGCTTGCTCCGATTCTTTGTTAGGATAAATGTCTCCCCATATTGTTATGTTATTAAGAATATCATGTACCTGCATTACTTGACCCATAGCTATATTTACACTCTTATGTTGATTACTATGTGCGCCAAAATGGTTTATCACCTCTGGTGTATTAACTAAATATGCACCTGAACCATCAACAGCCTGTACAATAAAACCACGCCAACGCTTCACTTTACCACCATAGTATAAGTAGAAATAATCTACTAACCATTTATTCCATACGCTAAAAAAATCAGCACTTAATTTTCCTCTTTGTAAACTAAAAGCACCTTTGGTACAAGCTGTAGTTTCTGCATCTATAAAATCAAAGAACGATTGTAATTCTATACTTAAACTGCGCTTGGGCATATTTATAATTAAACATACAAGTTTTTCAAGTGGTAGTTTTCGGTCTCTACTAAAATCCTGCGCTGAAGTAGTAAATAATTTTCGTATCTCTTTATCCTTACTAACTATCTCTAAAAATAATTTTAATTCTTCGATAATCTTTACATTTGCTGCAACCATTGAGTTTTGTTTTTTTAGTAGATTACAAAGAACTAATTTTAAGTTCGTAACTAAATGGTTTTTATTTTTTAAACACTAACTAAACAGCATTG
>JANOZW010000222.1:0-8088 GCA_031429575.1 Ferruginibacter sp. | reverse complement strand
AATTATATCATGGCTATGAAACACAAAAAATACAATTTACAGTCGTTAAAATTTCATCCATAAAGTGTGCTTACGCCAGATGGTTAGAAGATGATGAGGAATTGGTTGTAAGCTCGCTAAATCTCCGCCGATAGGCGGAGGACTTGTGAGGTAGATTAATTAAACAGATTGAAATGGATAAAAAATATTTTATAAACTTTAAAAAAATAGAAGTCTTCAATTAATTGCAGACTTCTAAAGTCCTCCTTCGGGGGATTTAGGGGGCCTATGAAAAAAATACTAAACCTTCTCTTCGAATACAAAAGCTTAAACGCTGAGCAAGCAAAAGAAGTAATGCTGAATATTGGCAAAGGCATTTATACCGATGCAGAAGTAGCGGCATTTATAACCGTGTATCTTATGCGAACCATTACCATTGCAGAGTTGCAAGGGTTTAGAAATGCATTAATGGAAATGGCGTTGCCTATTGCTTTTGATGAAGAGGTAATAGATATTGTAGGTACAGGAGGCGATGGAAAAAATACGTTTAATATTTCTACCATCGCCAGTTTTATTGTAGCAGGTACAGGCAATAAAGTGGCAAAGCATGGCAACTATGCATCAACATCTGTTACAGGCTCAAGCGATGTATTGCAACAATTGGGTTATACTTTTAAAAATGATAACGATGTATTAAAGAAAGAATTGAATGAAGCTAATATTACTTTTTTACATGCGCCATTGTTTCACCCAGCATTAAAAGCAGTAAGCCATGTAAGAAAACAATTGGGTGTAAGAACCTTGTTTAATATGATGGGGCCGTTGGTAAATCCTGCCAATCCTGCATTTCGTATGCTTGGAGTATATAATGCAGAAATGGGAAGACTATATAATTACGTATTGCAAAATGATAATGCTAAATATGCCATTGTAAATAGTTTGGATGGATACGATGAAATAAGTTTAACAACCGATACCAAAGTTATCACTGCCGAAGGAGAAAAAATATACACGGCTTATTATCTTGGTAAGCGAACAGTTTCTCCAGAAGATATTGCAGGAGGGAACTCACCGGAAGAAGCTGCAAAAATATTTATAAACATTTTAAAAGGCGAAGGCACATGGGCTCAAAACGCTGTAGTGCTCGCCAATGCTGCTATGGCGCTACAAACAACAGAAAAATATACGGACTATGATACTTGTATGCAAATGGCAGTGGAGAGTTTGGAAAGTGGAAAGGCTTATGAATCGTTGAAGAAAATAATTAGATAAATAAGATGATTAGTGGGTTTGCCAAGACTTGAGAAAAAACATGTCGCTCCTACGGAGCTCTGATTATGTTATATTTTTAATTCTACTACTGACATATTGCCTCTAACGAGGCTAAATACCTTTTAGCTAAAGCTCCAGAGGAGCGGCATGTCAGTAGAAAAGTATAAAGATTAAGGAGTATAGCTCCGTAGGAGCGACATGTAAAGAAATTGCATATTTTTTTTGGATAATTGTAATGCAGGTTATAAGACAGTAATTAAGCAAAAATAATTTTGAAACAATGAACATTCTAGAAACCATAATAGAACAAAAAAAATTAGAAGTTGCCGAACGAAAAAAAATCGTTTCGCAAGCTTTATTAATGCAGACAAAACATTTCAATAGAAAATGTTTTTCATTAATTGAAAGTTTAACAAAACCCAATAGCACAGGAATTATTGCAGAGTTTAAAAGAAAATCGCCCAGCAAAGGTTTTATTAACGAACATGCAGATGTAGTAGATGTTACAAGAGGATACACACAAGCAGGAGCAGTATGTTTATCTGTACTTACAGATACAAATTTCTTTGGAGGCAGCACAGCAGATTTAGTAGCAGCAAGAGTAAATAATATTCCTATACTTAGAAAAGATTTTATTATAGATGAATATCAAATAGGAGAAGCAAAAGCCATGGGCGCTGATGTTATATTATTGATAGCAGCTTGTCTTTCTCCAGAAGCAGTACAAGCACTAGCAAAATATGCAGTCTCTATTGGGTTAGAAGTTTTGCTAGAATTGCATGACGAATCTGAACTTTCACACATCTGTGATGAAACAATTTTAGTAGGTATAAATAATAGAAATCTAAAAAATTTTAAAGTGGATATTGATGCCTCATTACGAATGGCAAAATTAATTTCAAATGATAAAATAAAAATTGCAGAAAGTGGTATCAGTGAGGTTTCTATGATACATACTTTTAAAAATGCAGGATTTAAAGGTTTTTTAATTGGAGAAATGTTTATGAAAGAAGCTAATCCTGCCTTGGCTTTTAATAACTTTGTACAAAATATATAACTATGATGAATATAAAAGTTTGTGGAATTACTTCTAAAAAGCAATTGCAACAACTCGAAGGATTAAATATTGCTTATGCAGGATTTATTTTTGTTGAGGATTCTCCTCGTTTTGCAGGCGATAAAATGGCCGATGAAGATTTAACAGGAATGGATTTAGACATAAAAAAAGTGGGTGTTTTTGTTGATAAAGATTATGAAGATGTGATGGAAATGGTAGAAAAATTTGAATTGGATATGGTACAATTGCATGGCAACGAAAGCCCAGCATTGTGTGCAGAAATTTCTGAGGATACAGAAGTTGTAAAAGTTTTTAGCATTGGCGATGAAACAGGTTCAATAGACGAATTGATAGCGCCATACGATGATGTGTGTGATTATTATTTGTTTGATACAGCAAGTAAAGATGCTAAAGGCGGCACAGGTAAAAAATTTGATTGGAAAAAATTGGCGGAAGCAAAAATAGAAAAACCATTTTTTTTAAGTGGTGGTATTGGCCCAGAAGATGTGGCTATGATAAAGAAATTTAAACATCCCGATTTTTTTGGAATAGATGTAAACAGCAAATTTGAAAAAGAACCAGGTGTGAAAGATATGGGATTGGTATTGGGTTTTTTGAAGGATTTGAAATAATGTTGAATTTAGAAAAACATGCAAATACAACCTTATTCAGAAAAATATAAAGCAGATATAGCTTGTTTAATTTTGAATATACAAAATAATGAATTTAATGTACCCGTAACATTAAATGATCAGCCAGATTTATTGGATATAGAAAATTTTTATTGCAAAGATTATGGAGGGTTTTGGTTGGCCATTGAAAATGAAAAGTTGGTTGGTACAATTGCCTTAATTGATATTGGCAGCGGACAAGCAGCTTTAAGAAAAATGTTTGTACATGCAGATTATAGAGGCAAAGAGAGGGCAATTGGGCAATCGCTATTAAACTACTTAATAGATTGGTGTAGCAATAAAGAAATTACAGAAATATATTTAGGTACGGTGGAGCAATTGCACGCAGCAAAAAGATTTTATGTGAAAAATGGTTTTGAAAAAATTGAGAAAAACAAATTGCCTATAAGTTTCCCTTTGATGCAAGTGGATACGGAGTTTTTTAAATTGAAAATACAAAGTGAAAAGATTAAAGATTTGTGCTAAAAAATTAATATTTTGAAAAAGAACAAACAACAAATATTCTCTAAACCCGACGAACACGGTTACTACGGAGAGTTTGGAGGTGCATTCATTCCTGAAATGTTACATGCTAACATTGAAACATTAAGAGAGAATTATCTAAAAATTTCTGCAACAAAAAAGTTTAAGAAAGAATTTAACTTACTCTTAAAAGATTTTGCAGGCAGACCAACGCCATTATATTTTGCAGAAAATTTAAGTAAGCAATACAACACAAATATTTATTTAAAACGAGAAGACCTTTGCCACACAGGAGCGCACAAGGTTAACAATACGATTGGACAAGTATTGGTAGCATTGGCTTTGGGCAAAAAAAGAATCATTGCAGAAACCGGTGCAGGGCAGCACGGTGTAGCCACAGCAACAGTTTGTGCACTCAAAGGTTTGGAGTGTATTGTTTATATGGGCGAAAAAGATATTGAGCGCCAAGCACCCAATGTAGCCCGTATGAAAATGCTTGGAGCAACGGTAATACCTGCAAAAAGTGGTAGCAAAACGCTGAAAGACGCTACCAACGAAGCTATAAGAGATTGGATAAATAACCCAACGGATACACATTATATTATTGGAAGTGTGGTAGGGCCGCATCCTTATCCCGATATGGTGGCTCGGTTTCAAAGTGTAATAAGCAAAGAAATAAAGCAACAGCTAAAAAAGCAAACGGGGAATGAATTGCCTACATATGTGATTGCATGTGTAGGTGGCGGTAGCAATGCAGCAGGTGCGTTCTATCATTTTTTAGAAAATAAAAAAGTAAAAATAATAGCAGTAGAAGCTGCAGGTTGTGGTGTAAATAGTGGTATGAGTGCTGCTACAACTGCATTGGGTACAACAGGTATTTTGCATGGTAGTAAAAGTTTACTCATGCAAACTGCTGATGGGCAAGTTGTAGAGCCACACAGCATTTCAGCTGGGTTAGATTATCCGGGGATTGGGCCAATGCATGCTAACTTGTATGCAAGCAAGCGTGCAAGTTTTGTAAGTGTTACAGATGATGATGCTTTAAAAGCAGCTTTTCATTTATCAAAAACAGAAGGTATTATCCCGGCTTTAGAAACGGCACATGCTTTTGCAGTATTGGATAATATGACATTTAAGAAAAATGATGTAGTGGTGATAAATTTGAGTGGGAGAGGAGATAAGGATTTGAGTACATACATGAAGTATTTGTAGAGAGCACTGTTGAATGTTGTTGAAGATTGTTGAAAGGTTGACTAGTTTATTAGTTGATTGTGCGTTCCTAAAATGCGCAGCATTTTACTTACCGCCTTTTCTTTTATTGAAAAGAAAGAAAAATGATTTAAACAGTTATATATAACGTCTTACCGACCCTGCCTTTGCCGGCAGGCAGGTTCTCGGCAAAAAAGTAAATTGTAAAAGCTAAAGAAAAACTTAAAGATTCAGAATTTAAACAAAAGTTTAATGAATACTAAATGATAAAAAATAAATTAATAAATCTTTTTGAAGTCCAAAATAAAAACCTACTCAACGTTTATTGCACGGCAGGTTTTCCAAAAAAAGAAAGTACGGCAGAAGTATTGCTAGCCCTACAAAAAGTAGGTGCAGATATCATAGAAGTAGGCATGCCCTACAGCGACCCTATTGCCGATGGGCCAGTAATACAAGAGAGTAATATGGTAGCCATTGCAAATGGAATGACGATTGAGTTATTATTTAAACAACTAAAAGCAGTAAAAAAAGATATACATATTCCACTTATTTTGATGGGTTACTTAAACCCTGTAATGCAATACGGTATAGAAAAATTTTGTAAAGATGCAGCAGTTGCAGGTGTATCTGGGCTTATTTTACCTGACATACCTATGTATGAGTACGAGCACATTTATAAGAAATATTTTATAGAAAATAATCTTTCGCTTATTTTTTTAATAACCCCACAAACATCTGAAGACAGAATAAAAAAGGCGGATAGCCTCAGTTCAGGATTTTTATATGCTGTTTCTTCTAATTCTGTTACAGGAAGTACATTGAGCAATGATGGTCAGAATGATTATTTTAAGAAATTGGCATCTATGAATTTGAAAAATCCTTTAATGATTGGCTTTGGAATAAATAGTAAGGAAACTTTTGCAAATGCTTGTAAATACTCCTCTGGGGCTATTGTGGGTAGTGCATATATAAAAGCTATTGGCAAAGCAAAAAAAATAGAAAAGGCTACTAATGCGTTTATAAAAACGATTAGATAAAATTTTGTGTATTTATTTTGATTGAATAAACTAAATTGCGATATCTAAACCGATAAAATGAAACGTTTTCTCTTTTTAATGTTAGTTGTACCTGTATTTACTATAGCGCA
Source organism: Ferruginibacter sp. (assembly GCA_031429575.1). Taxonomy (GTDB): domain Bacteria; phylum Bacteroidota; class Bacteroidia; order Chitinophagales; family Chitinophagaceae; genus Ferruginibacter. Next base: position 2,270 of record JANOZW010000222.1, on the reverse strand, counting down.
GGTGAAAAAAGTAAAATCTAAAGCTCCTGCAAAAACAGTTGTTAAAAAAACTTCTGTTATTAAAATACAACCTATTATTAAAGTTGTTGATTGTTTTCTCATTACAGCAAATGTAGCTGGAGTACCAGATGGTAGCACTATAAAAATGCTAAATGGTAGCTCAGGTGCAGAAGAACAAACTACAACTGTACAAAAAGGTAAATTTTCATTTACTGGAAAAACTACCAATCCTGACTTTAAATTATTAGGAATAAATGGGCAACCGCCATTTATAACTATTTTTTTAGATAATAGCAATGTTATTGTAAACGCAAAAGCAGGGGCATTTGAAACAGCAGAAATTACAGGCTCTTCATCACATAATGATTTTGCAGCTTTTAATACTGCTACTGTTAAGTACCAAGATTTGTTTAATGGTAAAGGCAGATACGATGTGGCGTTTATGAATGAAGCTGCCGGAGTTGTAGAAAAATTTGTAAGTGCACACCCATCTTCTTATATTTCTCCTTTAGCTATTTACAGACATAACCAAATTACTGGCGATTTTACAAAACAAGAGCAAATGTATAGTACACTTGCTGCACCTATTAAATCATCGCAAATAGGAAATTATATTGCACAACAAATAGAGCAAAATAATGCTGCTGGTTATGGTAAGCCATTAGCAGATTTTTCTCAAGCAGATACAAGTGGTAAAGAAATTACGCTAGCTTCATTTAAAGGAAAGTATGTACTGGTGGACTTTTGGGCAAGTTGGTGTGGTCCATGCAGAGCTGAAAATCCAAATGTGGTAAGAACATTTGATACATACAAAAATAAAAATTTTACCGTATTGGGAATTTCCTTGGATAGAGATAAGCAAAAATGGATAGAAGCAATTGCAGCTGATGGTCTTGCTTGGACACAACTAAGCGACCTTAAATTTTGGAGTAATTCCGTTGCGCAACAATTCGGTATTCAAAGCATTCCGCAAAATTTTTTATTGGACCCTCAAGGAAATTTAATTGGTAAAAATTTGCGAGGTGCTGCGTTGGAGTATAAGTTGATGCAGGTGATTAGATAGTTTAATTGTTTAATTGTTTAATTGTTTAATTGTTTAATTGTTTAATTGTTTAATTGTTTAATTGTTTAATTGTTTAATTGTTGCAGAACTTAGTTTCGCAATTTATTGAAGTCTTGCGATTTTTATTTGCATATTTTCCCATTTGCATATTTTCATTAGTTATGTACTCTCTCCAAATTTTCTAATAATTTTTCATGCAAAGCCACCACCTGCGGTATCAATAATTCTTTTTCATCATTTATAATTACAAAATCGCAGCGGCTCATTTTTTCTTCTTCATTCATTTGTTTTTGCATACGTGCAAGCACTGCTTCTTCGCTAATGTTGTCTCTTTGCATTACACGTTGCATTCGTATGGGTAGGGGAGATTGTACGCCTATAACCAAGTCTAATTTTTTTTCTGCATTGGCCTCAAAAATAAGAGCAGCTTCTTTTATGGCGTATGGAGAAGTTTGCCTGCTCATCCACAACTCAGCATCGGCCATGGTTGCAGGGTGAATGACGGAGTTGATAAGTTTTGTTTTTTCAGCATCTGAAAAAACAACGGAAGAGAGGTATGAGCGATTTAGTTTTTCATCTATATAACTTTCTTCGCCAAAATGTTGGATGATTTGTTGTTTAAGATTTTCGTTTTCATTCATCAAACGTTTAGCTGCAACATCCGCATAATAAACAGGAATGCCGAGCACTTCAAAAATATGCGCTATAGTTGTTTTGCCGGAACCTATGCCGCCTGTGAGACCGATTTTTAACATAATGCAATGTACGAAAATTGATAGTAGGTTACGAGTTAATGAGTTTCGGGTTACGGGTTTTGTACACTCTATAGGAAACATCAATGGCTTTAAATTTTGAAACTATCAAAATCTAAAGCCATTGATATTATATTACAAAGCGATTGCAAACTGTTTCTTGCCAACTGCCAACTGCGTATTGCCAACTGCGTTATTTGCTAACCGTCGTTGTCATCTTATTCACATTAGCTGTCCACTCAGGGCTAATGGTACTTCTTTCTATTTTTATGTAACTGCCTGGGCTTGTTTCTAATAACAAAGTACCGTCATCATTTATTTTGTTGATAGTGCCATGTATGCCAGCAATGGTTACAATTTTATCACCTTTTTGCATTTCTGCTATAAACTTTTTTTGCTCTTTTGCTTTCTTAGCTTGTGGGCGTATCATAAAAAAATAAAATACTAAAATCATT
>JANOZW010000221.1:0-5734 GCA_031429575.1 Ferruginibacter sp. | reverse complement strand
GATTTATCTACATAATAAATAAACCTATATCCCCAATACATCTTTTAATTTAGTGAACCCAGCCTTACTTACTGGTAACCTCACGCCAGTAGTAAGCAATACTAGGTGACTGTCTTTTTCGTGTGGGTCTATTCGGTTTATGAGTTGTGCATGTATAATGTATGAGCGGTGCACACGAATAAATTCTGTGCTCGGCAAACTATCTTCAAAAAATTGCATGGTTTGCTTCTTTAAAAATATACCTTCCCCCGTATGAATTTTTACATAATCATCTGCTGCTTCTAAAAACTGTACTTGTGCAAATGGAATAATTTTTATTTTACCATTGTCTTTCACCACAATTCTATTGCTTGGTATTGGTGTTTGTAATGCTGTATCTACAACATCTTTAGCCACATTATTTTTTTGTAGCAATAGTTTTTGCATGGCTTTATCAAACCGCTCTTTGCTAAAAGGTTTTAATAAATAATCTGCAGCATGTGCATCAAATGCTTTAATGGCATACTCTTCAAAGGCTGTGGTAAAAATAACCAATGGCGGCTCATCTATTAATTCTAGCATTTCAAACCCTGTTATTTTTGGCATTTGTACATCTAAAAAAATAAGATCGGGCTTGTGCTCTTGTATGGCTTTCATACCTTCAAAGCCATCGCCACATTCTTGCACTAGCGTAATATGTGGATATGCTTGCAAATATTCTTTTACAATAATTCTTGCCAAAGGTTCATCATCAATTATTATTGCTTTCATTCTTTATTAATTGTGGTACAGTTATTATAGTTGTATATTTTTTATCGTGCTGTTTTACTTGTAGCAAATCGTGTCGGGCAAATAATAAGTACAATCTACGCCTTGTAGATGCTATGCCAAAGCCTGTGCCTTTCTTACTTGTAGCGGTTTCTTCATCAAAAGGATTTTCAATCGTTATTTCTAGCAAGTCATTACTTTTTTTTCCTTCTATTATAATATTTACTTCACCTAGCGTATCATATAGTCCAAATTTTATAGCATTTTCTACCAAGGGCTGTAAAAGCATAGCAGGTATTCTCATTTGTAATACATTGTCTTCTACTTTTACGCTCGTTTGCAATCGATGCCCAAACCGTACTTTTTCAATATCAAGATACAATTGTACGTGCTTCAGCTCTTCTTCAAAACTTGTCCACTGTTGCTCTTCGTTTTTTAATGTACCTCGCAAAAATTCAGACAACTGCTGTATCATGTGCCTTGCTTTTTCGGGTTGAGTGCCAGTAAGTGCACTTATAGAATTAAGGCTATTAAATAAAAAATGGGGTTGCAATTGTTGTCTTAGTTTATTAAGCTCTGCATCTTTTGCAAGCCTTTCTGTATCTGCTCTTCTGTTAGCTTCTTCTTTTTCCTCACGCTGGCTATACCACAATAAGCTTAGCATGGTTATGCTACTTAGCATTAAAAAACTATAGGCAAAACGAACGGTAGTTGTATTCCATAAGCTATCGATATAGCTAGCATCCTTTTTAAATATACTCCATAAACATAATCGTGCAAGCAATAACCACAAGCCAGATAATGCTGTGGTTATAACAAGTACATACCAATATTTTTCTTGCTTGGGCAAGTAGTACCGCATGTTGTTTATAATAAGCACACAGCACAAAGCCAATATGGTATTACTTATAAGTCCATCTACCACAGCTTGTAGCGGCTTTACGCCAGTATCTTGCAGTACAGTAATGTACAGCGTACTCCATATATACCACCATGCACAGCACACAATGGTAAGAAAAAGTTTTTCTTTTTTATTTGAAAAAAAATTATTGGCCAATTGATGTAGCGTTTATAGACGTAAATATATGAAGACCATTTTGCAATAATTGCACCGCTCTTTTTTGTGTATTGCGAATATACAAATCCGCATCTCTTTCTTCGGTAATGGTAGAGAATACTTCTGCACCATCAGCCATATTTACCAATGGATAAATTTCGCTTACGTCAATAAACTTCCATTGTATGCCATTGCTCATGGTTGTGTTCATGCATTCTCTATCACCAATGGTTCTTGCTTTTTGAAAAGCATGAAATTCATCTTCGGCAAATATTAAACGCAATTGTTCATCAAACTGTGCAATATGGCTACCACTGCCACAAATAACACGAAACACTAATTTTGAAAGATACCATTTCATGTGATTAAGTTTAGAGGTTGAAAGTTGTTGAATATTGTTTAACAGTTGAATGGTGAATGATAAATGAATTTTAAAAACTCTTCACCTCAATCCCACCAAATGCGCAATTACCCTTTAGCACAAGTATTTTATTTGGATCTACCACCACCGCATTATTATATCGCTTATCTTCCACAGCATGAAAAACCCCTTGTATATCATTTTGTATTGTCCAATTTGCCGGCACTAGTATTTCTATACCGCCAAAAGCTACATCCACATTTATGTAAGATGGGCTTGTCATATCCGCTTGGCTCATGTCTATTTCCGCTCCGCCAAATATGGTTTTTATATGTCCCCTCCTAAAATTTTTTGTAATGATGTTTCTTTTTACGCCACTAAATATTGAGTTTACTTTAAACTCATCATTACTGTCCACCGCTTCGTTTTTTGTAAACCCTTGCCAAGATGTAATGCCAGTATTTTCCTGTGTGTTGTCATCGTTGGTTTGTTTATAATTACCCCAAGATTTTTTGCTGGGGTTCAAAATATAAATTATTCCAATAGCAATAATAATAAGTGGCCAAAAAAATGGCTCTAAATGTAGGGATGGAATAAATCTTTTAATTAAAAAGAATACACCAATACCAGTAACAATTAGCCAAGAATTGTTTTTAAAGTTATGTTTAAACCCTGTGTAAATACCTACTAGTATTAAGATCATAGGCCAAGTGAATAACCAATTGGGAAGCAAAAACCCAATATTCCGCAATAATAATGCTACACCTACTGCTACAATAATTACACCTGCTATTACTTTACTACCTTCTCTATTTTGTTCCTTGTCAATGTTTATATTTTTCATGTTATTTATTTTTATAACACAAATATATAATCAGAAAATACTAGCGAAAAGAAGCTTTAGGTAATTGGGAGGGTTTTGTCGGTAAACAGCAGAAAATAATAGGTGGAAATAAATAGAAGCCAATAAATACATTAGTATTTATATTTTAAAGGCAAATAGATAATAGAAAAAACATGCATTACTGCATCGCTGTAAGTGAAGACGAAAGAGAATTAAATAAAGTTGTATTCAAAAAAAACTAAGATTTTGATAACATTATCAATACAGCAATTATTAGAAGACCATATACTAAAATGGATAATGACATTGAATTTCGATAGCCAACCTTATTATTGGATAAAGCTAAGGCAAAATTATTGGCAATATCTATTTGTCGATTACAGTTATTTGAGGTAGCAAAACCGGTGAACATACTATTTACATTTTTTGCTTGCAAGCACTCTTCCAATTCTTCCACCTCGGCTGCAGTTACCCACTCGCCTAGTTCTTCAAACCAAATTGGGCTGTTGGCATTAATTTTTTCTAATTTTAATTGTTCCAAACTAAATGGACCTTTCTCAATGTTGCCGTCTTTAAAAAAATACTTTCTCATAAGAATTTGCAGGTTTTAAAATACAAACTGGAAATTAGATATTGGTTTTATGTAGTAATCGTAACAAAGCCAACACTCGTAGAAAAACTACTACACAAAATAATAACGCTGGAAGTTGTCATAAAATTGTAAGGGAATGGGGTAATTTTTAACATTTATTTTAATTTATTAAATATCAATTATTTAGAGGAAAGATTTCTTGGTTTATTTGACCAACATACAATAAAATATGCTATAGCAAGAGCAACTGTCCAAACCGAACCTTCTGTTTGGTAATAAGTAGCCCAACTGGATGGCAAATAATCTCTAAAAATACTGGTTATAAATATGACTACTTTTCATAATTATTATAAACATCTAAGAGAGAAATTGAAACAATGGTAAGAAAAATTTTTATTCTGAACTTATGAAAGAAGAAGAATACTTGAAATAAAAATGCAAACAAAAGTGTAAATACAAATATTGAAATACAATGTTGGCTATAATTCATTAAGCCGTCTTGAGCATTATCTACTACGTTTTTTATTGCTGCGTTTTTGCATTTAACGGCTTCAACTCCTTCCACAATAACATTAAAAAGTAAAACTACAATGATTATAAAGTTTGATTTATGTAGAAAAATATTACTCCGCTTACGAGAAGGTTTACTAAATAAAATAATTAACAAAAAGATGGAAGTGGAGAATATATAAGCAGTTGTTATTTTATTTATTATCCAAAATATCATATGGAAATTAATTTGTTTGGCATTTCAAATGTACATTTATAATAGTATAAACAATACGTTTAAAAGTTTTCTTTAAATGCATTTTTTTGCTTTTAATGAGTGAATATTCATTTTAATCTATGGATAGTATTGACTAGAGAGAAGCAAAGAAATTATGAAATCTGATTGATTTCTTATAATATTGTGTTATTGCAAGATTGAGATAGCCATCATAAAAAAAATTATAAATGAGTTTTCTAAAAACTATTTTTGGCAAAGAAGAGGAGCCTATAAATTCCTATAATGATTTTTGGAACTGGTTTCAAAAAAATAATACTGAATTTTTTAACATTGTAAAAAAAGGGAAAGGTATTGAAAAAGGGTTCTTTGATAAACTATCTCCCAAACTTGCAGAACTAAAAGAAGGATATTTTTATTTAACAGGCATGAAGGATGAAAATACTGCTGAATTGGTTTTAACAGCAGATGGCAATACAAATAACATGGTATTTGTTGAAGAACTTGTAAGCGAAGCGCAACAAATTGATGGGTGGCGATTTATTGCACACAAACCAGCCATGGATATTGAACACTTAGGTATAAATATGTATGGCTACGAATTCCAAAAAGAAAATATAAATTTCTACTCAAATGAAGACCCCAGTTATCCTGATGAAATTGATATTACAATTGTACACGATGATTTAACTGAAGAAAATAAAGAAGAAATTGCAGCGGGCACTTCTATTTTTTTAGATAACTATTTAGGTGAACTTGATTTTGTAAATAATATTGACAACATTACTACCATTGGAAAACAAGAAGCAGAAAAGGAACTTATTCCTATTTCAAAACTAAAAGATTTTTTAACGTGGCGACAGAAAGAATTTATAGAAAAATATGAAGGGTTTCGCTACGACACAGAAAATGACAGCTACACCTTGCTTGAAGCTGAGCTTGAAAGTGGAAATATGTTATTAGCATTAGTAAATAATGAATTATTAAATTGGGATAGTAAAGCTTCACACCCATGGATTGCTACGTTGATAATTAAATACGATGGGAGTAAAGACAACGGAATGCCAAATGAGAATGATTATAAATTGCTAGATAAAATTGAGGCAGAAATGATGCAGGATCTTAGGGACATTGATGGTTTTTTAAATATTGGACGACAAACAGCAGATGGAGAGAGAGAAATATATTTTGGTTGCAAAGATTTCCGTAAACCTTCAAAAGTATTTTATACGACACGAGAAAATTATTGTAAAAATTTTGAGATTGAGTATGAAATTTACAAGGACAAATATTGGCAATCATTTGAAAGGTTTAGTAATAGCTTAGGTGAAAGTTAGCCATCTTCAACTCATTTCATATCACCTCGAAACACAGTTTTTTAAATAACAGCAATAAAAGCTGAAAAAAGA
>JANOZW010000220.1:0-13237 GCA_031429575.1 Ferruginibacter sp. | reverse complement strand
TACTTTAATAAAATTTAGAGGCATTTACTTCAAGAAAATATTTTTTAATTTACTTTTTCCAAATTTAAAGATATCGTTTTTTCTTTTGAATTGTATTTTGTAACCATTACATAGCCAGGCTTACCTCTAGAAATAAAATAAGTTACCTTTTTCTCTTTTTGAAGGTTAAATTTTTTTGTAGTGTATCCTTTATTTTCATCAACGGCAATAGCAATAATGCCATACTTTTCATTTCCAAAAGCACCCCTTGCTAGTATTGTGTTTTGTTTTCCATCCATTCCTTCGTCTGAGTACATATATCCAAACTCATGGTTTAGTGATAATAACCTAGCCATTGATCCGATAGATATAAAATCATTAGACATAGAAATATTTCTTCTGTCTTTTTCAATCTTTTCTAATGACGTTGCTTTTAAGTTGTTATCAATTCGAAGTAAAAACATATCTCCAATAGAAGCTTGAGATGAAGCTGAGACAGTCCCCATTCCACCTAATAAAGTCATTGCCAGTCCTGCCCCCCTTACAGTCTTTCTAAAAAATTCACCTACAATTACCATACTTCCATCTGGCATAATTAAAACATCGTGGGCTTTTATATAGCCTTCTTTTGATTTATTTTCATTTTTCATTTTTAGCACCGTTCCTAAATCATTTTCAAAATTAAAATCTTTTATTATTTTAATATCCCCAGTTACACCATCTAACTCTGCAATACCTATTCCGTTTGGTTTTGCCTTATCAAATTTGTCAGATTCATCAGCAATAGTAGATACGATTCTTAGTTTGCCATCATTACTTTTTTTAACGAACATTGGTTCATAAGTTAAACCTTTTATATCCAATGACGTCTTGAATAGTTCTTGTCCGTTTTCTATACTTAAACCTAATAAATAAATATTAGCATCTTTTTTAGAATTCTCTTTTCTGTCCGTTTGAAACATTATTATAGTATTATTAGTTATACCTAATAAATATAAATCTGTAAAATCCTTTTTCTCCGCAGTAATGTATTTTTCCCATTTTAATTTACCGTCTAATCCTATCATTTGCACATCCACCCCGCCTGTTTCTGCAACGCCTTGATAAATGGTTATAAAGCCTTTTCCTTCAATATTATCTATATCTGCATAAACTGATTTAGGAGAGGCAGCCACTTTTTCCCAATTCGCATATTTTCTTACTCTTTCATGTTCAAAAGATACTAAACCAATTTCCTTACCTTTTAAATCATACACTTTTACAAATTTCGCATACCCATTTTTTTTTTCAGTATCGTAAAAACTTAGCAAAATTTTATCAGATTCATATACTGCTTTTATTAAAATTAAATTGCTTGACCCTTCAAATTCATTATTACCTATTTCTTTTAAATTTTCATCAAGAATTGTTAATCCAAATAATGCAGAATTTTCCATTTTATCTTTTTTGTAAAAGACGCCATAACCTACGATTTGTTTATTATTCGTAATTTCTACAGTACTTCTAATTTCAAAATCTACTACATTATCAAATATTTTACTTTGTGAAAAACTATCAAAGCTAAATAAAAGCATAGCCGCTAAAAACAGTACGTTTAGTTTTTTCATTTTTGTTTTTTTTGTATTAAGTATGAGTATTTTTATCGGTTAGTATCCACACCAACTGAAAGTATTTTATTCATTTAGGATTTTGGTTGCTTGGAACACCAATCATTAAATAAAAATAAAAGCCACTGTATTTTTTTACAGTGGCTTTTTACTTCACCTAAATATTTTTAATTTACCTTTTCCAAATTAAGCGTAATCGTTTTTTCTTTAGAGTTATATTTTGTAACCATTACATAACCTGGCTTGCCTCTAGAGATAAAATAGGTAACTTTTTTCTCTTTTTGTAGATTAAATCTTTTTGTAGTGTACCCCTTTTTTTCATCTACTGTAATGGCAACAGTACCATATTTTTCTTCGCCAAAAGCGCCCCTTGCTAATATAGTTCTTTGTTTTCCATCCATACCTTCATCTGTGTACATGTATCCAAAATCATGTTGCTGGGTTAGTAATCTTGCCATTAATCCAATTGATAATCCATCAGTAGGCAATGGTACTCTTTCCTTATCCTTTTCTATTTTTTCTATTGATTTTGCTTTGAAACTATTATCGATGCGTAACAAAAACATATCCTCAATAGTGGCTTGTGCTGCGGAGCTATTTCCTTGACTTAAAATTTTCATAGCCATACCACCTGCGCTTACTGTTTTTCGGAAAAATTCGCCTACTAAAACCATGCTGCCATCTGGCATAATCATTATATTGTGCGCTTTAATATATCCATCTTCTGATTTGTTTTCATTTTTCATTGTAAGCACGTTGCCTAAATCATTTTGATAATTAAAATCTTTTAATATTTTAATTTCTCCTGTTATATCATTAAGGTCTCCAATGCTAATTCCATTCGATTTTGCATTAGCAAATTTATCTTTCTCATCTGCCAACGTAGAAACAATTTTTAACTTACCATCATTAGATTTTTTTAGAAGAATTGGCTCATAAGTAAAGCCCTTCATATTCAATGGCTTTTTGAACATTTGTTTTCCATTTTCTGCATTTAAACCTAATAAAAAAATATCTGCATCTCTCGACATTACTCCACTTCTATCCATTTGAAACATTAATATAGTATTTGTGGTAGTAGCTAATAAATATAAATCTGTTCTATCCCCTTTATCTGCGGTGATGCTATTTTCCCATTTAAGTTTTCCATTTAAACCAATCATTTGAATATCTACACCACCAGTTTTAGCCTTACTTTGATAAATGGTTACAAATCCTTTCCCTTCTATATTATCAGTACCTTCGTATATTGCTTCCATAGATGCAGCAATGGCCGCTCCAAACATTCCTTTTTTTACTTTTTCCGGATCATAAGGCACTAGCCCCATTTCTTTGCCTTTTAAATCAAACACTTTTATAAATCTTTTATAGCCATCTTTTTTATCTTCATCATAAAAGCTAAGTAATATTCTATCGGATTCATATACAGCTTTTATTAACAATAAATCTTTCGGTCCCTCAAATTCGTTATTACCTATTTCTTTCAAATTTTCATCAAGAATGGTTAATCCAAATAAGGCAGATTTCTTCATTTTATCTTTCTTATAAAAAACACCATAACCAACTATTTGTTTGTTGTTGGTTATCTCTACGGTACTTCTAATTTCAAAATCTACTACATTGTCAAATATTTTGCTTTGCGCAAAACCATTAAAGCCAAGCAAAACCATGGCAGCTAAAAACAGTACGTTTAGTTTTTTCATTTTTGTTTTTTTTGTATTAAGTATGAGTATTTATTATTAGGAAATTTGGTATTAAAAGAATTGTATGCAGATGCGGTGTCTTTTTGCTTAACCTGTGTTTGATACATCGTATTGGCAAATTCAAAGTCAACAGCATTGGTAGTTTCAGTTTTTGTTAAAAAGCTTGCTGCTAGCGTTTCTAAATCTTTATTACTTACAGCAAATAAATAATCTTGTAATTCTTTCAAATTGCTTTCTCTATCAGCTTCTGCATTTACAGAATTAAATCGTTTTAAATTGATATCGTTATAATAAATTTTTGAAAAGCATGATGACAACATGTTTTTATAAAATAACGGATTGTAATTGTTCTTTAAAGCAAATAATGATAAATGTGTACAATAGCCAATAGAGTTGTTTTCATAAAGATATCGCACTATTTCAAGCATAGCTTTTTCCTTAAATTGAGTATAAGAATTGTCTAGTGAAGTACAGCATACTATATTTGGAATCGTGCTCTTTCTTATTATTGATTCATATCTTTTTTTACAATCAGGGTGTGTTTTAATGGAGTCAATATCTTTATCTGCATTCATTGTAACATTAGCGCCAGAAAGACCATTGTACTTTGGTTTAGTAGTAAAAAGACTAAAGTCTATTGTTGTTGTGGTAAAAAAATCTTTTAACGTATAAAGTTTATTCGACTTAAATAAGTCATCTACATAATCAAATTTTAATAATACCTTAGCTGCATTTGTAATATCAAACTTTGCATTTCTACAGAGTATTACACCGAGGCTATCTGCTTCGCTTTCCTTATATCTACTATGTTTTCCAGATTCAATGGTTATGCCCTTCATTAAGTTTTTAAATCTGTCATATCTGCCATAATCGGCTTTTTTTATATCTTTCAACTCTTCTTTAAATTCATCAGATGTAAGTGTTGCAATTGTTTTTTGCATTCTCGAATCTGAATGATTTAACAATTGATGCGCTATTTCATGCCCCAATACCAAGGCCAACTCATCATCATTATCCACCCATAAAAATAGTCCTAAATTAATCATTATTGTACCCTCACCATAGCAAGCTGCGTTGGCAACAATAGATCTATTTATATATAATTTTATAGTGTCGAATTTAAAAGTAGAGTTTGCAAAAGACATACGTTTAAGAATGGTATTGCATTTATCAAGCAATATAGTATCATACAGAATTTCATTATTTTTAAATGAAGCTAACAAACTTTTATTCCTAGAAGTTAAAAATTCATCATACCATGCTTGAGCCGATTTATCTGTATAGTATTTTGGAACAACAAATTTTTCAAGTTGCTTTATTTTATCAGCATATTTTTTGCTACCTAAAGTTGCAAAATCGTAATTGGTTTGTTGTGAGTAAATCGTTATTGAAATAAAATTGATAACTATGATGAATAATATATGCTTCACTAAGAAACGGGGCAAAGTAGAATACATTTAAGTAAAGTTGAATTTTGGTAATGAAGTTGTTAGCTTATTATATTAAAAATAGGAACTTATTATTAAATGTCAACGTGTATTAACATTTGTTTTTAATTGTATGAGGTTTTTCGTAAAACGTTTAATCAGAAATAATATTGCACACCAAAGCTTTAAGTTATTATTTAATGTGTAGTTGATTATTTTTATGGCATTTACAAAATTTAATGGATTTACTAACATATTACTTTGTTAGAATCCATTTTTTTGCAGGCATTTTTTGTGGTGTATTACAATTTTCTTCCAGCTAATTTTTTATTCAACTAATTTTTCACAACGAATTGCAGTCATGGCTATTCACCTTAAACACTCATGGTTTAGTGCATAATACAAACTGAGGGTTACTTAAGTGTAGGCTCTAAAATTTTTTATTGTAAATAAAAAATTAAGGTCTAAAGGTGCAGCACATCGTAATATTTTTTCCTAAAATATTCATTCTTGACCCTCAGCCCATTCTATTTTCGTCATTTCAAATTTTATTTCTTTAACCCCATTGGTTCCAATTTCTTTCCACCCGCTTTTTCTGTAAAAATTTTCTGCTCTGGTATCAAAGGCTGTGCCTAACCAAACTTTTTCTTTGCCTTGTGCAAAATACCAATCAAGCATTATTTTTTGAAGTGCTTGCCCAATGCCTTTGTGCTCATATTCTGGCAAAAGAAATAACGCCCAAATATTATCATCTTGTAAATCTGCAATGGCAAAGCCTACAATTTGTTGTTCTACTTCACAGACCCAACCTTTGCCCCGCACAGTCATAAATTCTTTACAATCCGCATTAGATACCAATGCAGGGTCAGATAATGTATTTTCCTTTACCGCATTTCTTACAAGTTGAATTTGTGGTATGTCTGCTATTATTGCTTCCCTAAAAACCATAATTTTTTTTTTGCCAATTGCCAATTGTATCTTGCCAACTATTTCTTCTATTTGGCAAACACCTTCTTCAATATATCTGTAACCTGCGCTGCTGGGTCTTTGCGTATTTTTTGCTCTTGCAATGCAATATTGTAAAACATACCATCTAAAGCTTTTTGTGTTACATAAGCTGTTAAATCTGTATTTACTTTTTGCGCCGACAACATGTTATATTTAGAAAACACAGCAGTCCAAGCTTTTTCTGCATTTACTTTTTGCAAAGATGATTGTATAACCGGTTTCATCTTTTCTATTAAAGCTTGTGTAGTTGAATTCTTTAAAAAAGTTGTAGCTGCATTATCACCGCCCTTTAAAATAGAAAGCCCATCTTTCAATGTCATTTGCTTTATAGCCGTTAAAAAGATTGGCCCAACTTCAGAAGCTGCATTTTCGGCAGCACTATTCATAGAAAGTATGGCTTTATCTACCAATGCCCCTGCACCAATGCTACGCAATGTTTTTTCTGCCTTTAGCGCCTCTGCAGGCATAATGATTTTTATGGCTTCATTTTTAAAATACCCACCAGCTGCACTTAGCGTTTTTGCTGTGGTATCCGTAGCTACCCTCAATGCATCTCTTAAGCCACTTACTATATCATCGTTACTTAAGCCACTGCCTTTGGAGGTAGATCCTTTTATGGTTGTCAAAATATTTTTACTACTATCTGTTTTTACAGCTTTTTTAATTTTATCAAAAATGCCTTGGGCTGATAATTGGTTAGAAGCTGTTGCAATAAAAAGAAAGAAAATTGTTTTTTTCATTTGTCTATTTTAATATTTAGACGCAAAATAATCACTAAAGTTGCAAAGACCTCGTTAAAATAAAATGATTTTTAAAAAAGTCAATATTTCTTAGTGTTTGGTGTACCCACTAACCGAAATGAGTATTGGTTGGTGGGGACACCATAACTGTTCGGAAGATTTATGGTGATTTTTTATACAACATACTTTTAGCTTTTTGCGGACTTCCTCCACATAAGATTACTATGTTATAAATAATATCTGTTTCTAAATCTTGTGCAAATTTCTTTTTTGCAATTTTGTATCCTTTAATATTGTTTATTGTTTTATAATGTTCTAATAAAATTGCTACTATCATAGTTATATACATCACTACTTTTATTCCATTCTCAGTTCTGTTTATCAGATGGCTAAAATTTAAATGCTGCTTTATAAATTTAAAAAACACTTCAATCTCCCATCTTGATTTATAGATTTCTGTTATTTCTTTAGTTTTCGTTTTTTTGATATTTGTAATAAAACTTATCTTTTCCCCATCTGCTTTTTTTATTGCTGCTATTACTCGTACAGCATGCTTACTTCTTTTTTTGTATTGTGTATATAAATAAATCCAACTATCACTTACAATGGTTAAAGTATCAGTATCAATTGGTACTTTAAGTGTATTGGCAATGTGTATTGTATGTTTTGCATTAGGGTCTAATCTTGATATATACATGATATTGTTATCGGAAAGCTTATCATAATTTGCCCTACTTGTTATTCCTCTGTCAAATACTGTAATACTATTTTTTTTATCTTTTACAATTGTTTCAGTTAATGCTACATTTTCACTATTATATGTTTGTGCTGTATAAAAATAAATGCAATCGGGTATTTCACTATACCCTACAGTAAATTTTAAGAGCTTATACCTTTCTGCATCTCCTCCTTTGAGGTTATAGCCTATATCCAAGATTTTGCTACTTAAGGATACAATAGTAGAATCATAACGCACTATTTCATTTGTAGCAATATCTTTTGATTTTTTATACTGCTTTACACAAAGTTTAAATATCTTCTCAAAATACTCAGGCTTTATTGAACTCAATCGTTCACTAATAGAACTGTGTGCAATTGTTGATGGGGTAGACTCTGAATTTAAAACTCTAAATAATGATGACTCTAATGCAGATTGCATACCCCTTAAACTATTATCCTTTTCGGTAACAGTACAATAGAATAGGAGTTTGAATAAGAGCTCTCCTTGTAACTTTTTAGCATATTTATTTACCGAAGTGCTTAAAGCAAAGGCCTCTAATTTACTATCAGGTATAAATGATAGAAGACGGCTGGCAAAATCCATACTTGTTTTTATTATCAAAGAACTTAATACTTTTAAAAATCAACTAACTAATCTTATCAACACACGTTCATAACATTTAAAATCTCTTCCGAACAGTTATGGTGGGGACACCAACCGATAACCCTAAAAAATTATCGTAACAAAATTTTTCTATTTATCACTTCCATTAATGCTGCTTTGTAAGCCTGCCCAATAGCCACTTTATTATCATTCGTTAAAAGTATTTCTCCATCGGGAGATAGAGAAACGATGTGTTGCAAATTTATAATATATTGTTTGTGTACCCTCACAAAATTGGGATATGCTAATTGCTCCTCTATATTTTTTAAACTAATTAGGGCTATGTGTTTTTTATCACCCGTTGTGAAAAACTTACTATAGCTTCCCATACTTTCTATAAAAATTATATCGCCCTTTTCTAATTTAATATACTCATTGCTATCTTTTATAAAAAATGAATCGGTAATGTTGAGTGGAGCTATTTCTTCAGAAAGTAAACTCGTTTTGGTTTCGTCATTATCTTTCTTTTTAAGCTCAATGTATTCTACAGCTTTGTTGGTGGCTTTCATTAGCCTTGCAAGACTTGCAGGTTTTACAATAAAATCTATTACATCTATATTATAGCTTTCCGCCGCATGCTCAGCATACGAACTTATAAAAATAAAAACGGGTGGTTTTTGCAAACTTTGCTTTAGCTCAAGCCCCGATAAATCGGGCATATCAATATCGCTAAATACGATATCTATTTCTTTTTGTTGTAAAACGGCAGCAGCCTCTAAACCATTACTACAAACAGCCTCTATTTGCAGGTTTTCAATTTTGCTTACATACATTTCTACTACATCTCTATCTATGGGGCTATCGTCGGCAATAAGGCACTTGTATATTCTTTGCATATTCGTTTCAAAGTTATGTTATTTAAAGGGTGCTTAAGCATTGCTTTAAAAGTCATCCACTCCCAAGTAGGTTTGCTCAACTTATTTAGGCTGTTCATCAACTAACGAAACTTAGCGTTAGTAAGATGAGGAAATTTATACATTGTTAATTAAACCTGAATTGAATCCTTCAAGTTTTATAAACGAAAAGCGAATTTAAAATCTATAATTGAAATAATATTTTATGAAACAAATATTTTTAGTTTTTGCAATACTTTTATTAAGCTTCAGTTGTTTTGCCCAAAACCCATATTTGGTAAAAGATATAAACCCAACTATTGACCACACTCCATCTAGCAGTCCTAATAGTATGGTTAATGTAAATGGCATATTGTATTTTAACGCAACTAATGGTTTAAATGGTACCGAACTTTTTAAAAACAATGGCTACAGTACTGTAATGGTGAAAGATATTATTGAAGGCTCAGCAAGTTCTAGTCCAGGAGGTTTTATAAATGTAAACGGTATCGTATTCTTTACTGCATACACTGGTACTACTTATGGTATTGAATTATGGAAAACAGATGGTACCGAAGCTGGTACAGTAATGGTAAAAGATATTAATGTAGGCACATCAAATTCTAACCCTGTAAGCTTTACAAATGTAAACGGCACGTTATTTTTTGTAGCTACTAATGGTAATGCCAATGGTATTGAACTATGGAAAAGTGATGGTACAGAAGCAGGTACTGTAATGGTAAAAGATATTAATAGTGGAACTGCAGGTTCAAGCGCTACAAATTTAACCAATGTAAATGGTACATTGTTTTTTAGAGCCAACGATGGTACGGTAAACGGTGCTGAATTATGGAAAAGTGATGGCACCGAAGCAGGCACTGTAATGGTAAAAAATATATACGAGCAGGATTCATTTACCTCAGGTGTTAGTAACATTACCAATGTAAACGGCACGGCTTTTTTTTCTGCCAATAATGGTTTTAATGGTACAGAGTTATGGAAAAGCGATGGAACTGAAGCAGGTACTGTAATGGTAAAAGATATTAATGTAGGAAATAGTAATGCTAGCCCTACTTCGTTGGTAAATATAAACGGTGTTTTATTTTTTGCTGCTAACAGTAGTGTTATCGTTTCAGGTAATTTTGTTGGAATTGAACTTTGGAAAAGTGATGGTACATCTGATGGTACGGAATTGGTAAAAAATATTAATACTGGTACGCTTAGCTCAAACCCTATATTTCTTACAAATGTAAATAATAAATTATTTTTTAGGGCTACAAGAGGCAATGTTGGAGCAGAACTTTTTACAAGCGATGGTACAGACGCAGGCACAGTGTTAGTAAAAGACATTTTTCCTGGTACTTCAAGTTCTAACCCTTTAAATTTAACTGACGTAAATGGTATATTATTTTTTTCGGCAAACAATGGCACTAACGGTTTTGAACTTTGGAAAAGTGATGGCACCGATGCAGGTACTATGTTGGTAAAAGATATTTATGCAGGAGCAACTACATCTAGTCCCACAGCTTTCTCCAACGTAAATGGAATATTATATTTTTCTGCAACTGAGCCTATTAATGGTACCGAATTATGGAAAAGCGATGGCTCTACAACTGGTACTGTATTAGCAAAAGATATTAGTTTTATTGGTAATGGTTCTACCGCTATTAATCTTACCAATGTAAATGGTAGATTATTTTTTAGTGCACTTGATAATTTTGGAAATGGCCAAGAGTTATGGAAAAGTGATGGTACACAAGTAGGCACTGCGATGGTAAAAAATATTAATCCAGGAGGCTTATACTCAAACCCTGCAATGTTAACCGATATAAATGGAGTATTATACTTTACAGCAAACACAGGGCTTACTAATGGTACGGAGTTATGGAAAAGTGATGGTACCGAAGCTGGTACAGTATTGGTTAAAGATATCAATGCAGGAGCTGCAAATTCCAATCCCACTAATTTAACCAATGTAAATGGGGTGTTATATTTTAAAGCAACTGATGGCATTAATGGTGTTGAACTTTGGAAAAGCGACGGTACCGAAATGGGCACAGTAATAGTAAAAGATATTATTACAGGCAGTACAGATTCAAACCCCAATAATTTAACCAATGTAAATGGAACATTATATTTTACTGTAGATGATGGTATAAATGGTATAGAACTTTGGAAGAGCAATGGTACAGCAGCTGGTACTCTAATGGTTAAAGATATTAATGTAGGTGTCAATTCTTCTTCGCCTTACAGTTTAACAAATGTAAATGGTATATTGTTTTTTGGTGCAATTGGTATTAATGGCATTGAGCTTTGGAAAAGCGATGGTACAGAAGCTGGAACAGTAATGGTAAAAGATATTTATGCAGGTGGAAATGGTGGTCCTCAATCTTTAACCAATGTAAACGGAATATTGTTTTTTGCCGCCGAAAACGCTACTAATGGGCAAGAGTTATGGAAAAGCGATGGCACAGCAATTGGCACTACATTGGTAAAAGATATAAATGTAGGAACCGAAGCATCGTTTCCAATAAATTTAACCAACGTTAACGGCATATTATATTTTACGGCAACCAACACCACTAATGGGGTTGAATTATGGAAAAGCGATGGCACATTTATAGGTACAGAAATGGTAAAAGATATAAACCCTGGTATCAATAGTGCAAGTGTTGCAAAAATTACCAATGTAAATAATACAATATATTTTACTGCAAATAATACCACAAATGGACAAGAGCTTTGGAAAACCGATGGCACTACTGCAGGTACGGTAATGGTAAAAGATATTAACGAAGGTTATTATCCATCAAACCCCAATTACTTAGTAGATGTTACAAACGGTATATCGCACAAATTGTTTTTTGTAGCTAACTATCAAAATACTGATACCGCTTATGGGGCTGAACTTTGGGCTTTGGGCAATTGTACATCAACAAATAGTATGGCCAATGCTACCGCTACCACTTTTAGCCAAGAGCTACAAAGTGCAACACTTAATTGCAATTGCGATGTAAACAATAACCTTATTGAAACTACCAATGCCATAGGTGCAAACCCTGTAACAGGTGTTATAAATAGCAGTGTATGGGTAGAAGCTACACAACCTAGCAACTATGTAAAACGACACTACGAAGTAACTCCTGCTACCAATGCAACAACTGCTACTGGTAAAGTAACCTTGTATTTTACCCAACAAGATTTTGATGATTTTAATGCGGTAAGTGTAATTGATTTACCAACTGCAAGCAATGATGCAAGTGGCATAGCCAATTTATTAATAGAAAAACGAAGCGGTATAAGTAGCAATGGCTCAGGGTTAGCTAATTCATATACAGGTACAATAGAAATCATAAACCCTTTCGATATAGATATTGTATGGAATGCTAGTGCTAGTAGATGGGAAATTAGTTTTGATGTAACAGGCTTTAGCGGATTTTTTGTAAAAACACAAACCACTGTTTTGCCAATACTTTGGATGAATGTACAAGCAACCCTCACAGCTACTAAAAATGCAGCTGTACATTTTATCGTACAAGAAAATAATGTTATACACTATGAAATACAAAAATCAATTAACGGAAATAATTATAGTACAATTGGAAAAATTACGAGCAAGGGCAATGGAAAAAACGATTATACTTTTATAGAAGCTCTAACATTAATAGGAAAAGCCTACTACCGAATAAAGCAAACAGATAACGATGGAAAAGTTTCGTACAGCAAAGTTCTATTGCTAAAAGCTACTACCAACAGCAATTACTTAATAAATGTTTACCCTAACCCTACCACATCATACATAAACATTAATACAACCAATGATGCTTTAAAAACTACAGCTGTATTATCTGATGCTAATGGAAAAACGATTCAATCGTTTAAGATACTACAAAATAATAGCACCCTTGAAATGGGTAAATATGTTAATGGAGTATATTATATTAGGTTTGAAAATGGTAGTAGCTTAAAAATAATTAAACAATAAAGATATAATCACTGGGGGGTGATTTAATAAAGCCGTTGCTGTGAAAGGTGACGGTTTTTTTTGTGCGGATATTTTTTATTTATTATTACTGGAGTTCATTACCTCTTCATGGCTCAAATAATCTCGAGCTTCTATTTTTGCGTCTGCCGGTTATAATACTTGATTGTAATCTTGTAAACTTTGCGGTGAAGGGTGCTCTTGACGACTTTTAATAAATGTTTTCAATAAATTTAAAACAGTTTACCTTTCAATATCGTTTAGCTGTTTAAAGTATGAAAGCATTTTCTGCGATGCAGTAATCATCGTTTCCATGTTTTTAGATTTTGTGTTTTACAAATTTACATTTTTCGTTTATTTAAATGTCGATGTTTTTCTTTTGATTAGGGTTTTGAAAATACGGTTATTCTTATTTATATACAATCCCCAAACTTTTTGGCTCAATAATTGTTATACACACCGAAGAATTGGAAAACAGCGTATTTCGACTAACCGATTTCACGACAAGCCTTTTGGAACTGTTATTCTCGCCAGCCACCAATTCTTCTATTTCCTAATAATTTATTTTTCTTGT
>JANOZW010000219.1:0-3945 GCA_031429575.1 Ferruginibacter sp. | reverse complement strand
TACTAAGAAATATTACTTTTTCTATTTCCGAAAAATGGGCTGACCGAATTTGGGGAAATTATTCTGTAATGATTTTGGCACAACAGTAGTTTTTTTTAAAATAGTTTTACGTTGATATAGTTTATTTTGTAAAACTCTTGCTTTAATAATGTATGAATGAGCGATTAAAAATATTATGGTTACCAGCTTGGTATCCATCTAAAATTGATTTTTTAAATGGTGATTTTGTCCAACGGCATGCTTGTGCTGTAAGTATGTATGCAGATGTGATAATACTTTTTGCTATAAAAGATACATCACTTTTTAATGTTAGTATAAAAGTTGACATTGAAGAAGAGAATGGATTATTTGTTTATAAAGGTTATTATAATACTTCAACTAAGAATGAAATATTAAAAAAAATAATTCTCCCATTTTTATATTTTAAGCTATTTTTTAAGCTATATCAAATAGCCAAAAAGCGTCATGGTGGTTTTAATTTAGTTCACATTCATGTTTCATTATGGCAAGGCTTACTTGCATTATGGTTAAAGTTTACTAAGCAAATAAATTATGTAATTACTGAACATAATAGCTTGTTTATGCCTTTGGGAAATATTAATTTTACTAAGAATTATCTCCTTAAACTAATTATCAAAGCTAATTTTAAATATGCAAGTGCAGTTCATGTTGTTTCTAAAAATTTAGGAAACGAATTAAAAAAAAAATACTTAGCAATAAAAATTTTCTCAGTTATTCCCAATGTAGTAGATAATAATTTGTTTTTTTATGCAAAGAATATCGATAAAAATTTGAAAATAAATTTTCTTGCTATAAACGGAACTAACTTATTTCAAAAAAATACGGATGGGCTAATAAGATCATTTTCGAATTTAATAAGAAATGGAAATCACTCAGTGTTGCATATTGCAGGACCAAACGATGCGAATTTAAAAAACATGATTGATGAATTAAATTTAACCGATTATGTAAAATTTTATGGAGCAATATCTAATACTTCAGTAGCAAAACTTATGCAAGATACAGACGCTCTTATTTTTTTTACACGCTATGAAACCTTTGGCTGTGTAATGGCAGAAGCATTATGTTGTGGAAAGCCAGTTATTGCTAGCAGGTTAGATGTATTACAAGAAAACCTGCAAGAAAATATTAATGCCCTATTTGTAGAATCTGAAAATGAAAAAGATTTGACTGAAAAATTAATTTATTTCGTTAATAACAAAGATAAATTTGATAATAAAAAAATAGCAGAAGATGCTACAGCAAAATATAATTTTGATAAAGTTGGGAAAGATTTTTTAGCATTTTATACATCTGTTTTAGAAAAATAAGCTGTTATTTTTAGCTATTCACTTCACAATCATATTCACCCAAGGTTTTTTCTTTGTGAAATAAAAATAACTGTTTTTTGGCATCGTATCATTTGGTATTAAAAATATCATGGAGCTTATTGTAAAATAAATGGCGTAAGCTATTAGAAAGCCCAGCCAATTGCCCGAAAAAGTATTTATTCTAGACATACTTGGCCAAAAGGGAAGGTATTTTATTTCAATAGTTTCTTGTGCAATAGGTATTTCATTTCTTGTGGCAAAATCTTCATATACTTTACTGCCCACAACATACCTATATGCAAGTGTTCCCGAATTTTTTAATTCATTCATTCTGCCATAAACATAACAATCAGCCATGGTTGTTTTACCAAAATACCACAATAATTGATACGATAAAACAGCACAAATAAAAATGCACTGAAATAATAAATAGAATCTAAACTTAGAAAGTTCAATAAAAGAATCTTGTTTTTTTCTTTTCAATTTTTTATTTGAAGGTATAAAAAATACAAGTAGTTATCAACATTTTATTACTTTTTTTATTTGCTAACTATTTTTAAATACTGTCTTTTACTAATTGAAAATCTATTGATTAGAAATTATTTTTTTTCTCACATATGATATTAAACAAAATCACAAAATTTTTAACAAATCCTTTGTTGGCACAGTAATTGGCTATGTGTAAAAAACAATAACTCATAAAAATAAATTACTATGAAAAAAATATTTTTGTTATGCTTAGTAGCATTTTCTTTTGTAGCAGCAGAAGCACAATCAAGAAAAAGTAAAAAAAATAGAAAATCTCCAAATAAGGAAGCCATTGCAAATGCAAGATTTAACAAGCAAGAAGCTTCAAAAAAAGTGTTGAGAGATTCTCTAATTTATAAAATGAGATTAGAAGATTCTACAAGATTAGCTATAGATAGTATTACAGATTTACAAGCTGATAGCGCAAGCGTTGCTTACAAAGAAAATGGGCTTAGAGAAATAGATAGCTTAAATAAAGAAAGTTATGCGGCAATAGGAAGAAATACGGATGAGTACGACAAAACTCAAAAGTTACATAGCGACATGATACAAGGAGTAGCACTTAGTGATTACAAAAATAGGCAGGTGAAAATAATAAATACTTCTTTTACCGAAAAGGCCAAAGTAATTGTGCAAGATGGAGATGCTAATGCAAAAGCGCAACAATTAGCGGCACTAAATGAAGAGCGAAGAGGGAAAATTAAAGCATTGCTTGGAAAAGCCAAAGAAAGAAAATTAGAAAAAGAAAGAAAAGCATTCGTAAAGAAAAATGGTGTAAATGCTGATACTGCTTGGATGGATATTGCAGAAAGTGTTTCCAAGAAATAATTGTTGATTTTAGAACATGAAAGTCGGAGCAAAGTGATTAATTGCTGCCGACTTTTTTTTGGTTTAGTATGCTCTGCCAATTGTATCGCATACGGCTTTTAATAACGAATTATTATCGTGCGCATCTTGGCTTTTTTCCCAAATCATAATACCATTTCCCATTTGCTTGGCAAGCATGGCTTTCTTTTTTACAGTAGGTATTCCGTTATAATAAATGGTATAATTTAAAAAAGCTCCATTAGATACAATAGCAGAATCTGTAAAAGCATTACTGGCTTGTTGTGTTATAATACTTCCAAAGCTAAGCGTAGTGCCTGTTTGTGTCATACCACTAGCTCTACCATAACCTGCTATTCCAAGCACCGCTTTTGATGCAGGCATGCTACGAGTACCTACCCAATAATTCATACTTACATTCGATAAAGCTAAATTGGTGTGATGTTGATATGGCACTGTGGTATTAAAATCATCGTAAGACATAATATTAAACCAATCCACATAATTACCTACCCACAATTCACTGCTAATACCATCTCTTATTGCGCCTGGATATTTACCTGCTGTAATAGCTGCGGTTAAATAATATTTGCTAGCAGTGTGGCAACTATCACTTAGTTGTTTCATCAACGCTGTGTATGTTATATCAGTACCATCACTAGTACGTGGAAACTCCCAATCCATATCCACACCATCAAGGCCATAGGTACGTACAAGATTCATAATTTGATTTATAAAAGAAGTTCTGCCAGTTGCAGCTGCTGCCATGGTTTTAAAATCGGCTTCAGGGCCACTTACGCTTATAAAAACTTTAGCACCATTTGCTTTTGCTTTTGTTTTTAAACTCGTTAAATGTGCACCATTGCTCAGCGTAAGACCGCCAGTATTGGTAATAGTGGCAAATGCATAATTGATTACATTACACATTTTAAATTTTACATCTGGCACATCTGCTACTACTCTATATGAAGGAAAATAACCAACAACATAAAACCCAAATGCGGGTGGGGGAGCTATGGTAACAGGTGTTATAACAGGTGGAGTAGGCGTTGTAGTAATTGCGTCTGTTGATTTTTTACAAGAGCTTGCAAAACTTAGTAATAGACTTGCTAACACAATTTGTCGTAGTAACTTAATCATAAAAATTATTTTATGATGTCAAGATAATAAATAATTTGTGAAAGTATTTATTTGTTACCAAATATTTGTGGGGCATTTTGTTTTGTCAGTATCAGTATCTTCTCTGTTAAATGGATCTACT
>JANOZW010000218.1:0-5066 GCA_031429575.1 Ferruginibacter sp. | reverse complement strand
AATGAGCAAAGCGAATGGAACCCTAGGTATGAGATAAATAAATCTCTGCTCTCTGAAGGGGAGCAACATTGGAGGTTCGTCCCCTTCAGGGACGATGCAAAATTGACGGCATTACCTAGGGATCCGCTCATTTTATTCGCTCCTCCCTAGGCTTTATAGGTTTGTCGCCGATGGCGACACAAGCGAACGAATATCGCCCGGGAAACATCTATAATAAAGAATGAAGACTTTCTTATTTACCATTATTATTGGCAATTCTTTTTTCAATTCAAAATAATCAAATACTTCTTTAATATTTTTATTGAAAAGTTTCAGTGATTCATTATCCTTCATAGCAACTTCTAAATATTCTTTAGATTTTGCTACATTGTACTTTACAGGAAAAACATGTACAGGAATAAATTCTTCGCCTTGGTTGCGTACACTACTAGCCAATAAATACAACTCTTCAATAGGTGCGTCAGTAATAGGAATACAACCTGTAGAAACACAATTACCATGTATGTAAATAGCACTGCCAGGTCTTGATTGATCTGCTAAAATTCTATCTGATGCATTTGGATAATTTAATCCTAATGCCAAATGATACATACTATTTGGGTTAAATTCATTAATATAATAAAATCCTTCAGGTACTTGATAATCTCCCTCTGCTCTTTTAGGCCCTGTGGAACCGCTCTGCTGACATACTTTGTAGGTCTTAAATAATTTGTATTGTTCTTTGCTGCTAGATTTTACCCATACTTCCAAATGCCTATCATACTTAAATGATCGAAAATACATAGATTGTGGTGGATAAACAAGTTTCTGTTTTTCAAATTGCTTTTTCAGAGAATCTTCCAATCTTGAAATAACCTCAGGCGATTTTAAAAACGGTTTTACAGGCGCACCAGGTTGTGCAAAGGCACTTACACATATACATGCAAGCACAAAAATTGAATTAAGTTTTTTTTGGATGTTGGGGATCATCATATAAATACTTCTATTTTTTATATTACTAACGCTAAAATATCAAAAATATTTAAGTTTTGCTGTTAAAAATATTATATAAAATCAAAAAGTTGATAACTAGCAACTAATCAACTAATAAACCAATCAACAATTATCAAAGATTCCCTCTTGCATCCTGTTCCCTTTCCAATGCCTCAAATAAAGCCTTAAAATTTCCTTTGCCAAAGCTCTTTGCACCCTTGCGCTGAATTATCTCAAAAAATAAGGTGGGTCTATCTTGCAATGGCTTGCTAAAAATTTGTAACAAATACCCTTCCTCATCTCTATCTATTAAAATACCTAGGTTTTGTAGTGGTGCAAGGTCTTCATCTATTTTGCCAACCCTATCCAACACATCTGCATAATAACTCGCAGGTATTTTTAAGAACTCCACTCCCCTACTTTGTAAGTCTCTAACTGTTTCAATAATATTTGCAGTTGCAATGGCCACATGTTGTACACCTTCACCATTATAAAAATCCAAATACTCTTCCACTTGGCTTTTCTTTTTTCCTTCTGCAGGTTCGTTTATCGGAAACTTTACAAAACCATTTCCGTTACTCATTACCTTACTCATCAATGCAGAGTATTCTGTAGAAATATCTTTATCATCAAAGGTCAATATATTTTTAAAACCCATTACCTCTTCATAAAATTTTACCCAAGGGTTCATTTGGTTCCAACCCACATTTCCTACACAATGATCTACGTACAGAAGCCCTGTAGATGAAGGATTGTAGAGACTATCCCATTTCCTAAAGCCAGGCATAAAAATACCTTGGTAGTTTTTTCTTTCTATAAACAAATGCACCGTTTCGCCGTATGTATGTATGCCACTCATTACAATTTCACCATTATCGTCTGTCAATTTTTTTGGCTCTACATAACTTTTGCCGCCACGCTTTGTGGTTTGTTCCCATGCATCTGAAGCATCATCCACCATTAGCGCTAGCACCTTCACACCATCGCCATGTTTGCTCACATGTTTTGCAATGTCGTGGTCTTCACGCAATGCAGTGGTTAACACAAATGTGAGTTTATTTTGACGAATTACATAGCTCACCCTGTCCATCAAGCCTGTTTCAGGACCTGCATAGGCAAGGCTTTGAAAGCCAAAAGCTGTTTTGTAAAAATTGGCAGCTTGTTTGGCATTACCTACATAAAATTCTACATAGTCGGTACCTTGCAGCGGTAAAAAGTCTGTTGTTGTTTTTTTTTCTTCTGATAACATAGTTGATGTTTCCATGATGATTTTATTTTTTATTGGGTGAACGAAGGCAGCAGCTATGGGCGTCATTGTTGTGTCACTCACTTCATCGGCATACCATTATTCATCTTTTATTATGCAATAGATTGTGAAATAGATTATCGAATAGATTGTGAAATAGATAATGCAAAATTAAATACCATCCATAGCAAGCACTTCCATTAGCAGGTTGTAGTTGGTGCGCTTGTCTGTAAAAATTTTATGTGCGTAGTCGGGTGTCATTGGATACAAATTTAAAGATAAATCTGTTTCAAAAACTTATCAATTTAAAACCTTGCCAACTTATATTTGCATAAACAATAACATATGGTAAAAGCAGGCATACTCGGTGGCGGACAATTAGGTAGAATGCTTTTACAAGCGGCCATAAATTATCCCGTAGAAACATATGTAATGGAAAACGATTCTGCATGCCCCGCTGCACATCTTTGCCATCATTTTACAAAAGGCGATATTACCAGTTTTGACGACGTGTATAATTTTGGGAAAAGCCTTGATGTACTTACCATAGAAATAGAAAACGTAAACGAAGATGCTTTACAAAAATTGGAAGATGAAGGTGTAAAAGTTTTTCCAAAACCTGCGGCATTAAAAATTATAAAAAATAAAATTACCCAAAAAGAATTTTATAAAGCCATAGAAGTACCATCAGGTGAATTTGTTGTAACCAATAGCAAAGCTGATCTAGAACAACATAAAGAATTTTTGCCTGCTGTACACAAAATTGCACAAGGTGGCTATGATGGCAAAGGCGTGCAGATATTAAAAACAGAAGTAGATTTTGATAATGCTTTTGATGCACCAGCAGTGTTGGAAAAAATGGTGGATATTAAAAAAGAATTATCCATGATTATTGCGGTAAGCCAAACTGGAGAGACAGTAATATATGAACCAGTAGATATGGTGGTAGATCAACGATTAAATTTATTGAATTATCAAATAAGCCCTGCTGTAATACCTGAAAAAGTAATGTGGAAGGCAGAAGCTGTGGCATTAAAAGTAGTAAAAGATTTAAAAAGCCCTGGCATATTTGCAGTAGAATTATTTGCAGATGTAAACGATAATATTTTTGTGAATGAAACAGCTCCTCGTGTACACAACAGCGGACACCACAGCATTGAAGCCTGCTACAGCAGTCAGTTTGACATGCTGTGGCGTGTATTGCTAAATTATCCATTAGGAAATACAGATCATATTTTACCTTCTGCCATTGTAAACCTTGTAGGTGAAGAAGGACACACAGGTGAAGCGCATTACGAAGGTTTGGAAGAAGTACTAAGCATGGATAATGTATTTGTACACATTTATGGAAAAAAACAAACGAAACCGGGCAGAAAAATGGGGCATGTAACTATATTGAGTAATGAGCCGCAGGAATTGTTGCATAAGGCTAATCAGATAAAGCATTTGGTGAAGGTGAAGACAGTTTAAAGGAAAACAACTTTTATTTATCGGTAGTTATCATCATGTAATAAATATCAGTTAGATTATAAAAGTAAAAATAAAACAAAACTTTCGCTATTTATTTTTTTATAGTTATAGATATTGAACTATTTCTTTTTTACTTCATTTTTGGTAGTTTCACAATATCTCTTTATGCTTTCCATATAATAAATTGCTCTGTTTACTATCTCAGGCAAATGGTTGTGTGAGTGATAACGAGAATTCCAAGAAGTATTAAGCAACCAATCGTATTCTGAAGATATCTTTGAACAATGTGTAGCAACTAAGTCATTTATTAAAGTATGCCTTTTATTAGAACCATAATTTTTAAATGTTTGCCATTGCGTTACATCTACAAATTTTATTTTATTCTTACCATCAGGACTATAATCAAAAGGAAATATTTTTGCAGTTACAAAATGTAACGAAGCATAAAAAGCAGTAGTAATTGTCCAATCTGGGAAATTATTTAATCTAAGCAATTGGCAAGCCCTTTCATTATGCTCTCCATGCTCAAAACTTTCTTTAGGTGTTGGCATTATATTTTAAGAAATAACCGTCAGCATGAAGACTATGCTCATTTAAAGTTTCAGCTTGGTATGTGAAATAAAAATTTATAGTAAAGTCTTCTGAATGACTATATGTTTTTATTTGTCTTCCTAAACTTATAGCTTTTAAAAAATCTTCACTTACATAATCTTCTTGCTTAGCAATAACTAAAGCCATAAAATCAGTTAAACTATCCGCTTTAAGATGAATTTCATTAATACCAATACCAATTTCTTTTAAATATTGATTTAACTTTTCCGAATTATCTTGTGCCTTAGTTAAATTATCTTGAAACAATTTATTCATAGCCAATTTAGCTTCATCACGTCCAACTTCTTTACCTTTCAAGTATGCATCTATGATATCATTATGAGTTATGACATCTTTAGACTGTAACCAGTTGTCTTGTTTTTTAACTGAGGATTTTGTATGTGTTGTTGTTTGCATTTATAATTGTAAATGCAATATTAATACTAAATTTTATTAATTTAATAAATTTAACAATTAATTTTTGGTGGTTACCAAATTTTACCACTTTAATTTCGATTGGTGACGAAAGCAAGCGCTAAGAAAGGACTTACTTTTGTCCATCGCCATGGTCTGCACTACTTCCCTACTCCCCCAACCGCTTCAACTCTATCTCCGATACTTTGGCTGCGTAATGTAAATTTACCAACCTAAAACCGGATTGCTCAAAACTTTGTTGTGCATTTTTTACTTCTACAATAGTGGCTTGCTTTAATTGAAAACGTTGTAATACGAGGTCTAATAATTGAGAGGATAATTTGTAATTTTCTTGCTCGGTTTTTAATTGATT
>JANOZW010000217.1:0-4266 GCA_031429575.1 Ferruginibacter sp. | reverse complement strand
GTAGCCGTAAAAGAAAATTTCCAATTGGTAGGCAATTTCATTTTTAAAGCCCTTGCATCTGCACCATGTTCATCTGTGGCTGTAGCAGTATCTGGTAATGGTTGCTCCATGGTGAGCGATACTTGCACATTCGTATTGGGTGCAATACTTAAATGATTTGTTAGGAGTTGTGGCATTTCGCTTAGTGTAATGGTGCCGCCTTTTACACGAATACCACAATAGCGATTTACAGGTGCAGTATTACTAAGCAGTTTTGCATTTATCCAAACACTGCCGGGTAGTAATGTATATTGTTTGGTAACTTCTGGCGGTTGTATTGGGCCTATAATTCTTCTTACATTAAACACGGCTTTAAAAAGTATAGCAGGTTCTGGGTGCCCATTAAAATATAGTGCTACTAATTTTTCTACTTTAAAAAAATCAAACCAACGTGGTCTTCCATCTCTGCCAAAAAAAGGGCCAAATGTTCGTAAAATCCTTGCGCCGCCTGCCCAATCTGGTATGCTGCCTGCTACTTGTTGCGAGCGTATGGGTGTATCACGTACAAAAACTTTTAAATCGTTGGTGAATTTATTTTCCAATACCATTTTTACTTTCTCATCTATTTTATCTAACCTATTGCCCTTTATATTTTGCGAAAAGAAAAAATCAGATGATTCAAAAGAAAATTTTTGGTTGGAAACCGAACTGATATCTTGGTGTTGTAATGTTTGGGCCAATTGCTCTTGAAGGCTGTCTAGCTGCTGTTCTTCATCGTTGGTAGATGCGTATAAGTTGCCCGTAATTGACGCCAATAAAGCAGTCAAAGTTTGCTGTTGCATAGCAAAAGTATTTTAGTATGAAATAAAACGCAGCAGAGAAAGTAAGATGTAATTAGGTGGGTACTTTTAATTACAAAGTAAAAATAATGAGATAAAACGATATGTAATATTAATTTAATATAAACTTATTCACAATACAGATAAAATTATTTTTCGGTAAAAGTTTTCACTACAATATTGTCGATGTGTGTTATTCACCACAGCATAAAACAATTTTAATTTTTCTTTTTCTTATTGGATGCTGTCCCCACCATATCGGTTCGGAAGATTAAAGTAGAATCATTTATTGAGCTATGTAAGAAACTGTTTAAAAATAGAATTTTTAAACAGCTTTGCAGTTTTTTGTAACCACGAATTACACTAATGAATAATAATAATGATAACCCATTCGTGCAAATTCGTGTAATTCGTGGCAAAGAAAATTCACATCGTGAATTTAAAAAGCATTTTTAAACAGCTTTTCTTATTGGTTGGTGTCCCCACCAACCAAAATCGTACTTCAAATTTTTTACCGACTGCATAAGGGTATCATTCCAATTCTACTATATAATCACTCACACAGCGTTTTCAAAAATACCCACCAGTGGGTACAAGCTTGCTTTTACCAATACCTGAGATTTGCTTTATCAAAAAACAATTTAAATTTTAAGTATGAAAAAGATTTTACTTTCTATGTCAGCAATTGCTTTATCACTTATGAGTATGGCAAATAATATTGCGGTAGCCAATGCTACACTTAGTGGACAAAATGTAGTTGCAAACACTACCGTTATCAATTTTGATGTAAGCTGGGATAACAGCTGGCGTACGAGCACCAACGAAAACAATTATGATGGCGCTTGGATTTTTGTAAAATTTAGAAAAATGGGAACGCTCGATTGGAGGCATTGTACCATTACTACTACTGGTTTTGTGAGTGGTGGTGCTGTAAGTGTACCTGCTGATGGTAAGGGCGCTTTTATTTATCAATCAAGTGCCGTTGGTGTAGTGGCTAGTGCTAGCTTCGTAGCAAATCAACTTATATGGAATTATGGTGTAGATGGTATTTTAGATAATGAAACTGTAGAAATACGAGTGTTTGCACTAGAAATGGTTTACATACCACAAGGCACCTTTCAATTAGGAAGTGGCGGTGTAGAAGCAAATGGTTTTAAAAATGGTGCAACTACCAATCCTTTTGATGTAACAGCGAGTACTATTACATTTGGTACAACTGGTACTACTTTAAACACAAATGGTAATGGGCCAGCATCTGGTACATTGGCATCTGCATATCCTACTGGGTTCAATGCTTTTTGGATAATGAAATACGAAACAAGCCAACAACAATATGTAGATTTTTTAAACCATATTGACCTTGCACGTGCTACTTTTAATGATAATGCAGGCATAAGAACTGGCACACATCCAAACTTTGTAGCTGCACAACCCGAAAGAGCAGTAGGCACTAGTAATACCCAAAGATTGGCTGCCATGGCAGATTGGAGTGGCCTTCGCCCATTTACAGAAATGGAATATGAAAAAGCTTGCAGAGGTTATAATACCCCTGCTGTACCCAATGAATATCCATGGGGCAATACAACAATCGTAGCATTAAGTACTGTTACAAATGCTGGGCTAACAAATGAAATTGTTGCAACTCCAACAACGGCTAATGCGGTAATTACTTCAACATACGCAGGTAATATTCCTGCAAGGGTTGGAATATTTGCAAGAACTACAGGATCTTCTAGGGTATTGAGCGGTGGTACTTATTATGGAGTAATGAATATGGGAGATAATGTAACAGAAATATGCATTAATGCTGTATCTACAACAGGGCTTGCATTTGATGGTAGCCTTCATGGAGATGGATATTTAGCTGCAAGTGGAACTAGCAATATTTCAAACTGGACAACTTTTGGAGCCTATGGCTGGCGTGGAACTGGCTATGATGGTGCAATTGCAGATGCAAGAACATCAAGTAGAACAACAGTTAATTATTATACAAACAATCTTGGTTCCGATGTACCGCTTGCATCTAATGGAATTCGTTTAGCAAGAACAGCACCATAATTCATTCATCATTTTAAAATTGTAATTATGAAAAATATTTTCATGTTGCTGCTTTGTATGATGAATGTATCTATACTATTTGCACAAAACAATCCCATTTTTGGTGGTGGTGTTGCAGATGGTTTTGATAAAACAAATTTTGCCCAAGCGAGCAATAATATTTTTACAGGAGGTAATGCAGATGGGTGGAGTAAAACAACTTTTGCACAAGCAGAAAATAATATTTTTAATGGCGGTAATGGCGATGGTTGGCACAAAACATCCTTTGCGCAACCTGTAAATAATATTTTTAATGGAGGCAATGGAGATGGATGGGATAAAACATCTTTTGCGCAAGCAGTAAATAATATTTTTAGTGGAGGCAATGGAGATGGGTGGGATAAAACAACATTTGCCCAAGCTGGCAATAATATTTTCTTTGGAGGGCTAGGAGATGGATGGGCAAACACTTACAGACCAATGGGGCCACTGCCAATTACACTAGAGTATTTTACTGCTAAAAAAAATAATACAACATCATCTTTATTAAATTGGAAAACAACACAAGAAATAAATACTGCTTTCTTTGATGTGGAGAGAAGCACCGATGCCGTTGTTTTCAAACAAATCGGAAAAGTAAATGCAGCGGGTAATTCAACTACGGCTATTGAATATAATTTTATAGATAACAATCCTGAGCAAGGCATAAATTATTATAGACTAAAGCAAGTTGATATTGATGCAAGATTTATACATACTCCTGCAAGGCAAGTTATTTTTGATAAGTTGAATGCAGGTACGGTAAAGTATTATCCAAACCCAACCAATGGAATGTTAACGGTAGAACTTTCGGCCACAAATAGCCATGAGACAAGGGTTATTAATATTTGTAATGCTGTAGGAGCTGTAATAAATCAATTTAAGGTATCAGCATCATCAGGCACAAAAATGCACATTGATTTATCTAGGTATGCTAAAGGAACGTATTTTATTCAACTAAAAACGACTACCATAAATAGTACTGAAAAAATTGTTTTGCAATAAATATCTTCTTCATACACAGATTAGGGCTGCTTTATAGCGGCCCTTTTCGCTGATATGGAACATACTCGCTAGAGGTGACACCTCTTTTGAAGTAGTTTCTCATTAAAGTTAGTGTAGGAGGTGTCACCTCTTGTTTGATTACTTTGTTGAAACAATACTACACTTTTAAATGCACCCATTTGCCGTTTTACCGACATCATTAAATCCTTTTAACGTAAATTTGCGAATCTTTAAAAAAGAGACAGTAAAAGGTAAAAATATGAGGTATTGTGTGATAGCGCTATTGGTAATAATATTTACCTCCTGCGAAAAAGATGTAGATCTAAATTTAAAGTCTGCTGAACCTGTATTGGTAGTAGATGGGCAA
>JANOZW010000216.1:0-2960 GCA_031429575.1 Ferruginibacter sp. | reverse complement strand
TGCCTTGCTGAAAATAGGCTGCAAACCTATGTAGGTATTGGTCGTAAGGCAAAATAGCTTCGGAGGCTGTGCCATAAAAATTTCTATACCAAATACCAACGAGTGCCATCAAAACAGGGATATTTTTTTCAAAACTCGTTTCTTTGAAATGGATATCAGTTTCGTGTGCACCTTTCAGCAATTGCTCAAAATTATCGTAGCCAATGGTAAGAGCAATGCTTAAACCAATAGCGCTCCACAAACTATAACGACCACCAACCCAATCCCAAAACACAAACATATTTTGTGGGTCAATACCAAATTTTTCTACATCTGTTTTGTTTGTACTCAATGCTACAAAATGCTGGGCAATATCTTCTGTTTTTCCGCCGTTACTAAGAAACCAAACTCTTGCAGAGTGGGCATTGGTCATGGTTTCTTGTGTGGTAAATGTTTTGCTTGCTATTAAAAAAAGCGTTTCATCTGCTTTTATTTTCTTCAATGTTTCTGCAATATGCGTACCGTCCACATTGCTTACAAAAAATGTTTGTATTTCTTCTACCCAATAAGGTTTAAGTGCTTCTGTAACCATTACAGGACCAAGATCACTTCCACCAATGCCAATGTTTACAATGTATTTTATTTTTTTGCCTGTGTAGCCTTTCCAAGTTCCATTATGAAGGTTAGTACAAAAGTTTTTCATTTGAAGCAATACAGCTTGTATATCGGGCATCACATCTTTACCATCAAGCATTACTGGCTTTTCCGAAAAATTGCGAAGTGCTGTATGTAATACAGCCCTATCTTCGGTTTTATTTATTTTTTCAGCTGCTAACATGGCATCTATGCCATCTTTTAAGCCACACTCGTTGGCCAAAGCTATTAATAAACCAAGCGTTTCCTCATCTATATTATTTTTAGAAAAATCGAATAGTATATTTTCTGTTTGTATAGAGTATTTATTAAAACGATTTGCATCATTGGCAAAAAGTGTTTTTATAGTGGTATCTTTTTTCTTTGCAAAATTTGCTTCTAGGTTTTTCCAAGCGGTTGTGTCTTTTATATTTACTGATGGGAACATTTTTTCTATTTAATTTTTATTAATAAATTTTTTCAAAGATAAATAATCTTGCATTGTAGTAAAATCTGAATATTTTCCTAGATCATTTATTAATCTTTCTAAGCGCTGTATCAAAATTTTGCCATTCGGTTTTTTTGTGTAACTCGGCATATTGTAGTTACTAATATCTGTAAACTCCCATGGATGAAAATACAAACACAGATAACCATCCTTTTTTAAAGTTTGCTTGCACAATTTTAAGAACAACCAGTACGGATAGTTTTTAAAACCAAGCCAAAACAAGGGTAGGCGTACAATTGGTGAAACACTTGCAGGTATACGAACCATATTGTCATCTCTATACACCGTTCTTGGTAAATGAAAATTATTATACCGCCCTGGCAAAAAAGTAGGGTTGATAGATGAATCGTATAAATAACCAGCTTTTATTACTTCTGCCATTTCTACCTTGCGCATACGAGGCATACGAAGCCCAGTAACTTTCGAATTAGATATTTCTTCTAGCAATAATCTTGATTGCAGAAGATGTTCGTTTATAAAATCAGAATGGTAAAATGTATGCGAAGCTATTTCGTGTTTTGCAGCCAATGCTTTTATACTATCGGGAAAAGTTTGTGCAAAATTAGCCGTGGTAAAAAGGGTAGTAGTTACATCATATTTTTCCCACAATGGTATTAATGCATCCAATCCTCTTTTTCCTACTTCCATTTGCTCATCTGAAGAAATGGAATGATTGTATTCCAAGGGCATGTCAAATTCCTCCACATCAAAACTTAATAAAGTATAAGCTTTCATACAATATTTGTTTCATTGATAATGTAATGTGGGCGCTGTTTGCTTTGCATAAATAATTTGCCAAGGTACATACCAATTATGCCAAGTATCATTAGTTGTATGCCACCAAAAAAAGCAATGGTAACAATTACAGAAGCCCAACCAGATATGGAATGCCCATAAAAATAACTCCAAATGGCATATGGTACATACATTAAAGATGCAAACGAGCAAATAAACCCCAAATAAATAGCTATGGTAAGTGGCTTTGTACTAAATGAAGTAATTCCTTTTAATGCTAACTCCAGCATCTTTTTAAAGTTATATTTAGATACACCACTCGCTCTTTGTGCGGGTGCATACTCTACAAATACTTGTTTAAACCCCAACCATTTTACCATACCTCGCCAAAACAAATCGTATTCTTTAATCTCTCTTATTACGTTTACCACTTTTCTATCGAGCAATCTAAAATCAGCAGTACCTTTTTCTAATTCTATAGATGATAATCTGTTTAAAATATTGTAAAATAGATTGCTTGTTTTTCTTTTTACAAAGGGAACATTTTTTTCTTCTTGCCGTATGGTATAAACTACATCATTGCCAGCTTCCCACAATGATAATAATTCAGGTAACAATGATGGTGGATGTTGCATATCACCATCCATGCTTATTACAGCATCTGCATCACTCATATCTAACCCTGCCTTCAATGCATTTTGATGACCAAAATTTCTAGAAAAAGAAATATAATTTACCTCGCTATTTGCCTTTGCCAATTGTTTTATAAAAGCCAAACTATTATCACTACTACCATCATCTACAAAAATAATATTGTACTGATAGGGTAGTGGCTCAAATACATTTTTCAATGCATCCAGCATTAGAGTAAGGTTGCTCACTTCATTGTAAACAGGAATAATTATGGTAATTTTTTTATTCATGTACTAATTTTAATTCATCAAATTTTTTAGTTAATAATTGGAAAGCAATAGCCAACCAAATTAAAAAACAAGGCAATGCTTTTAATGCATATGGACGAACATAGGCCACTTTTATAAATTTTGGGAAAAAATCGGTGGTGGAAAGACTTGTAAGCAACAACGCAAAAACTAGTAATGCAACT